>JAICUC010000099.1 GCA_025936075.1 Nitrospira sp.
GACTGGAAGGGCGAGAGTTTTTTAACTTATTCAACTAAGAACTGACCGGACTACCGGAAGTTCCCATGTCATGGAGGAATGCGACATGAGAATTTCTGGTTCAAGTGTCTGGTTTGCGATCATGATGATCTCCCTTACATACATTTCGTCTGCTTGGGCTGTAGAGGAGGGCCAATTCGTCAAGAAGGATGGCAAGTGGGAATTCTATTCAGGGGAAGACCCCGGCTTGAAGTATCTCTACCTGAAAGGGTTGATCACGGAAGAAGAGTACAGTAAGGGCCTCAAGGTCATCGAAACCAAAGAGCGGCTCACGAAGCCCAACTTCACCATCGATGTGAACAATGGATTGAACTTCCGTGTCGGGGAAAAGTTTCTGCTTAAACTTCGTCTCCTTACGCAAGTCCGGTATAGCTACAGCAGGTACAACGAAGCCTGGGGAACGATTGGAGATTCCAGGAATCCAGAAATTCTCGGTGGCCAAGTAGAATATCGCGCGTTCCGGTATCAGAGCGATTCGAGTACCTTTTCGGCCCCCCGTGTTCAACTCCAATTCATGGGCCATGCCTTCGACCCTGATTTTCGTTACAACGTTTCCGTGGCGTTGAATCAGACGGAATGGGACCAAGAGGGAGGCAGCGGACGAGCCAACCTGCTCGATGCCTACATCGCTTCCTGGCACATTCCCTGGGCTACCGTTCAGGCGGGCCAACAGCGGGTATGGTTCAATCGTGCCCTGATCAGTTCCAATGCCACTACTTCTTTTGCAGACCCCATGGTTGTGCAAAGTGTGTTTGCATCCAACCTGCAGGGTAGCCGCGACGTGGGAGTCACCATATTGAGCGATGAGGAGAAATACAGGTTCAACTATGCCTTCGGCATTTGGGGAGGAGTCGGCGCAAATCTGACGAGAGAGGGTACGGCAGTCAGTCAGAATGTGTTACCGCAAACCGGTACCCCGGGAGCCCCCAATGCGGGAACGACCAGAACGTACAACTACGATACCCGCTTCCTGAGCGGGGAAATGATGTACACGGTCAGATTGCTCTACAAGATTGCGGGCAATCCGGGATACGGCCAAGGGGATATCCTGAACTCTCGAACCCCTCAGGCAGCCATCGCGTTCGGCTATGCGTATGATCCGGCTCAAAACTATCTGAGCTCGATTCGATCCGACATCGTCGACCGGGCATTCCGTCAGCGAGTCGCCAAGGCCTATAACGGCCGGTTGCTCGGCGGCGGCATCTACGACTTTCATACGTACGAACTGGATTTCATCGCGAAGTATCAGGGCTGGTCGATCCAAGCCGAAGGATTTTATCGAGACCAAAACGTGCGGAATGCGGATAGTGGAGGCAGGCCGTTCGATCTTGGAACAATCCCGACGAGTCCGCTCGCCGTCGGTCCCCCGGTGTCGCTGGGTGATGCTTGGGGCTGGTATGTGCAAGTGGGGAAGTACGTGATTCCGCGCAAACTCGAAGTTGCGGTCCGATACGGCATCCTTGATCCTTCGACCAGACAAAAACAGGACTTGACCAAGGAACTGGGCGTTGCGGTCAGCTACAGCTTCGACGGCACCTACAATAATCGACTCATTATCGATTACTCGAATATCACGATGGGAAGCGGCGGGCGGGCTCCGGATCGGTTCCCCTTCGAGAATTTGCCGGGGTTCGGTCGGGATCTCGTCGAAAACCGGTTCAACGTGCAGTACCAGTTTTATTTCTAATCGTACATGGAACGGTAGAGATACAAGGAGGCTCCCATGATATTCACGCATACTTTTAGCCGCATAATTGTCTTCATCGGTATTACCGTTTTCACGGGGCCGGTGGTTCTCTCCGCCCATGCCCAATCTGAAGTTCTCACCGTCGCGGCGGCGAGCAACCTAAAAGACGTGTTCCGAAAGATATTGCCGCTCTTTGAAGCGCAAAACCACGATATTTCCGTGCGGGTCATTTATGCTCAGCCTAAAGCGCTTGTCAAACAAATCGAGGAAGGTGCGCCGGTTGACGTGCTGCTCCCTGCGCAATTCGAGGATATCGATCAACTGGAAAAGAAAGGGCTGATCCTTCAAGACACCAAACAAGTCTATGCCCATACGGCACTCGTTTTAATCACCAATGCCGCTTTCCCTGCACCGGTCGGCTCGATTCAGGATCTTGAGACCACCCCGGTCAGGCGCATTGCCATCGGGGATCCTGCGGCTTCCGCGGTCGGAAAAGATACGATTCAATTCCTGAGACAGGGAAAACTCGAACCTCGACTGAGATCGCAGTTCATCTATGGGGAACATTCCCGGGCGGTACTTGATCTCGTTTCAAAGGGGGAAGCGGAACTCGGAATTGTCTATCAAACCGATGCGCTCGCGGCAAAACGTGTACGCATCGTCGATACGGCTCCTGCCGACAGCCATAGACCGGTGGCCTACGGAATTGCGGTTCCATGGACCGCGCAAAACATTTCGGGGGCGCGAGAATTGATTTCCTTCTTAATGTCCGCCCCGGTTCAAACAGAACTGAAGAAATATGGATTTGAGCGAGCAAGCTCCGATGGCAGCTTCACGCAGCGGCGGGAGGTCCAGCCATGAACGGACGAAATATCATCGACAATCAGTCGGTCGCATGGTCTGTCCGTGCAGTGCTTGTTCTAAGCCTTGGTTTGACGATCGGTTGCGCCAGTACTCCGGTTGGACCGCAAACCACGATTTATAAGTCAGGATTAAACCATGTGTATCTTGAGACGGATCCTGATTCAAGCTCAAACGACCATCCGACACAATTGACGCCGAGCGAGATCGGTTCGTTGCTACGAGGGGTTCGTGTTTGGAAACACCGCAATATTCTACACCGGCTCTATTCTGGCGAGCCTGAGAGGATGAGGGCGTTTCGTAATGAGGAGGTGGCCGAGCTTGCGCCGGCACTCTCAAAAGCCTTGGAAATCGCCTCAGCTGACCAGCGAGTGTCTTTCCACCTGAGTCATGTGACTGAGCAGGGACAAGAGGAAACCACGACCGGGTGGCTGTCCATTCGGGGAAACCTGCTTTATCTCGACTTGAGCGAGGTCCATGATCGGCATGGCCCCGGGCCCGACATCAGCAAGTACGACCGTGAGATGCCCAACGTGCCGGAAGAGGCTCCCTCCTTTCATGCGACGTTTGAGCCGGAAGAGTATCTATACAGAGTCCGTTCCGGTTGGAAGCTATTCACG
Source organism: Nitrospira sp. (assembly GCA_025936075.1). GTDB lineage: Bacteria > Nitrospirota > Nitrospiria > Nitrospirales > Nitrospiraceae > Nitrospira_D. The sequence goes on from JAICUC010000099.1 coordinate 3,208, forward strand.
ACCAACCAACGGGAGGAACTGCAGATTCGGTATCGTGACGCGCTGGAGGCGCTGACAAAAGCGCCGAGGTCGTGAATGAACAGTCCGCCGGCCATGAGCAGATTGTCGTCGCCGGTTATTGAAGCTTGAGGTGATGTATGGCCATTCTAGTTGTGGGCGGCGATTCGGCGGCAATATTCCGGCGGCGGGCTGCCGAAGCTCGAATACATGTGGAACATTGGACGGGGCGCAAGTCTCGTGATTTGGTACGGTCCATTCCCAAAGCCACCGAGGCAATCATAGTGGTATTGGACCAGGTGAATCATGCATTGATGAAAAGGGTAGGGAGAGAAGCGTCACGGCGTGGTCTTCCTGTCTATTACCGGAAACGAGGCCGCCGGATTGATGCAGGCGCTCAGACTGTACCAGGCTCGCTGTATCCATTCCGGTTTCGGAGGACGTATGACGACAGATGACTTGAGAGCTTTCCACGTCGGTATCGTGGCCGGCACGTCCGAAGGCGCGGCGCTGTGCTATCGAACCTTGTGCCGAAAGGCAGATGAAGCCATAGAGCACAACATGCACCCAGAAATCACGTTGCACGCGTTCCCACTTCGCTTGTATCTGGATGCGATCGACCTGGATGATTGGGCGAGTGTCGCCGCTTTGATGTCTCATTCGGCAGCCAAGCTGGTAAGAGCGGGCGCTGACGTCATTGTTTGCCCGAATAATACGCTGCATAAGGCCTTCGATCTCGTCGAGTCATCGGTTCCATGGTTGCATATTGCCGAGCCGGTTGTGAAAGAAATTGCGCGGCGCAAATGGCGGCGAGTTGGAATTCTCGGAACACAGATCGTTATGGAAGGATCGATCTATTCTCTGAGGTTGAAGCAGTCAGGCATCAATGCAGTGATTCCGAGGAAGGATGACAGAGTTCTCATCCAACACATCATCAGAGCCGAACTCATCGCGGGACTGTTCACCGCCCAATCTCGGCGGTTTCTGCAGAAAGTGATTGCAGAGATGGCGGCGGACGGAGTGGAGGCGGTGATTCTCGGTTGCACCGAACTCCCTCTGCTTCTCTCCGAGGAACAGGCGGCTCTTCCGCTGCTGGACTCGACCAGCTTGTTGGCGCAGGCCGCGCTGGACCATCCTCGGGAGCGACCGCCGGCTTTGTGGATTCCACACGAGGCTCGCGAAGCATGGATCCTCGGGCCAACAACCGCGTTGGTGGATGCTAGTCTCTATCGGTCATAAGTGGAGAGAAGAGAAAGGAGCATGTTGTGAGAATAAAACAGGTGGCTTCCGTATCTATAACGGTATTGTTGACCGGCTTCCTTTGGTGGGTTTCGTCGATCCATGCCGCTGAGCCGGTGGTCATTCTCAATGTGTCATACGATCCAACGAGGGAACTGTATCAAGAATTCAATGCGGCGTTTGCCAGACACTGGCTGGCTAAGACCGGCCAAAAGGCCACGATTAAGCAGTCTCATGGAGGATCGAGCAAACAAGCTCGCGCCGTCATCGACGGCTTGGAAGCGGATGTGGTGACATTGGCCTTGGCCTACGATATCGATGCGATCTCCGAAAAAACATCACTACTGCCCGGGAACTGGCAAACACGGTTTCCCCATAACAGCGCGCCCTATACATCGACGATTGCATTCCTGGTCCGCAAAGGCAATCCCAAAAACATCACGGATTGGAGCGATCTGGTCAAACCGGGCGTTTCGGTCATCACACCGAATCCTAAGACTTCGGGAGTCGCGCGTTGGAATTATTTGGCAGCGTGGGGGTACGCACTGAAGCAATCAGGCGGCGACGACGCCAAGGCCAAGGAGTTTATCACTCAGCTGTTCAAGAACGTGCCGGTTCTAGATTCGGGAGCACGCGGTGCGACGACGACGTTTGTGGAGCGCGGCATCGGTGATGTCCTGATCAATTGGGAAAATGAAATTTTGTTGGGCGGGGAAGACCTCGGAAAAGACAGGTTCGATATTGTGGTACCGCCCATCAGTATTCTGGCGGAACCCACCGTGAGCCTCGTCGATAAAGTTGTCGACAAGAGGGGAACTCGGACCGTCGCTCAAGCGTACCTCGAATATCTGTATTCAGAAGAAGGGCAGGAAATTGCCGCGAGGCATTATTATCGCCCCCGCCTTTCGTCGGTTGCCACGCGACACACCAAGTTCCCAAAGTTGGAACTGTTCACGTTGCAGGAGTTTTTCGGGGATTGGCAGAAGGCGAATAAGATTCACTTTGCCGATGGGGGAACCTTCGATCAGGTCTATTTGCAGCTCAGTAAGACCCCCCGGTGAGACATGTCGGAGAACAATGTAAACCAATTCCCGCATTTTGCGTCATCGAAATGTCGAATGTTGACTACAGCCTGATAGGGATAGGAACATGATGCACCTTTTGCTGAAACAGCCCAGTGTTCTTCCCGGATTCGGCCTGACTCTAGGGTTTGCGCTCTTTTATTTCAGTCTCATCGTGCTGATTCCTCTCAGCGGGCTCTTTGTGAGGACCAGTACCTTGTCGTGGGAGCAATTCTGGGACATCGTCACCAACCCGCGGGCGATGGCGTCCTACCAGCTGACGTTCGGTGCGTCGTTGGTCGGAGCGCTCGTCAACGGGATTTTTGGGTCGATCATTGCGTGGGTATTGGTGCGGTACCGTTTCTCGGGCCGTTCTCTTGTTGATGCGCTCGTCGATCTTCCGTTTGCCTTACCGACTGCGGTCGCCGGTATTACGTTGACGGCAATCTATGCGCCGAACGGGTGGATCGGGCGATATCTGGAGCCGTTGGGTATCAAGGTGGCCTTCACCCCGCTGGGCGTCCTTATCGCATTGACCTTCATCGGGTTGCCGTTCGTCGTCCGTACCGTGCAGCCCGTGTTGCAGGATTTGGATAAAGAAGTTGAAGAGGCCGCCACCATGCTGGGGGCTAATCGATGGCAAACGTTTCGAGCAGTCATCGTCCCCGAGCTCTGGCCGGCCCTTCTGACCGGGATCGCGATGGCATTTGCGCGCGCCGTCGGGGAATACGGGTCCGTCATTTTCATCGCCGGTAATATGCCGCTTAAATCGGAAATTACCCCACTCCTGATCATGACGAAGTTGGAGCAGTACGATTATTCGGGAGCCACTGCGCTGGGCGTTGTGATGCTGCTGGTATCGTTCGTCCTGGCCTTGGCGATCAATCTCCTTCAGTGGTGGAGCAGTACCCGCCACATGCAGCAATAGGAACAGATGAACTCCGTCACTATTATCGCCGATAAGGATGTACAGTGGAAAGAATCGCTCACCACTGAAAGCACGCTTGTCCGCCGGTTGCTTATTTCCGCCGCTTTTTTGTACCTCACGCTCTTTTTGTTCATTCCTCTTGTCGCCATCTTTACCGAGGCGTTGAAACACGGACTATCCGGTTACATCGATTCGTTTCTCAATGAAGATGCCCTTGCAGCTATTCGTTTGACCCTCCTGGTGGCGGCCGTGGCTGTGCCGCTGAATGCCGTGTTCGGGGTCGCAGCAGCTTGGGCGATCGCCAAGTTCGAGTTTGTCGGCAAGCAGGCGCTTATTACTCTGATCGATATGCCGTTGGCCGTCTCCCCCGTGATCTCGGGATTGATCTACGTGCTGCTCTTCGGAGCTCAAGGCTGGCTGGGCCCGTGGCTGGCGGAACATGACATCAAGATTATTTTTGCATTGCCCGGCATCCTGCTCGCGACGATCTTTGTCACGGTTCCGTTTGTCGCCCGTGAACTCATTCCCCTGATGCAATCGCAAGGACGGGAGGAGGAGGAAGCGGCTATCACGCTAGGAGCCTCGGGGTGGCAGATGTTCGTGCGCGTGACGCTGCCGAATATCAAATGGAGCCTCCTCTATGGAGTGATCCTGTGCAATGCGCGCGCGATGGGAGAGTTCGGCGCGGTGTCGGTGGTTTCCGGTCATATCCGAGGTCTAACGAATACGATGCCGCTGCATGTCGAAATTTTATACAACGAGTACAACGCGGTGTCGGCATTCGCCGTGGCATCGCTCCTGACCTTGCTGGCGATTGTGACGCTCTCGGCGAAGACGCTGATCGAACGGAAAACTGCCTCGGCTACTCGGCTCAAGAGCCAGCGGTAAGGGGGTAAGGGGCAAATAGCGAGGAGTTCATCATGAGCATTCACGTTGAACATGTCACCAAACGGTTCGGAACGTTCACGGTATTGAACGATGTCAATCTTCAGGTCGAGTCGGGGGAGCTCGTTGCGCTCCTCGGCCCATCCGGTTGCGGGAAGACGACGTTGCTGAGAATTCTCGCCGGATTGGAACGGCCGGATCAGGGACGCATCTTTCTACATGGCACGGAGGTGACGGATCAGCGAATCACTGAACGCCGCGTGGGATTCGTCTTTCAACATTACGCACTGTTCCGGCATATGACCGTGGCTGATAATGTGGCGTTCGGACTGAACGTGCTGCCCCGAGCACAACGCCCTTCTGCCGTTCGCATACAGGAGAAAGTTCATGAACTGCTCAGGCTGGTGCAGCTGCAGGCGATGGCTGATCGCTATCCCAGCCAGCTGTCGGGAGGGCAGCGACAGCGCGTTGCGCTGGCCAGAGCACTGGCTGTGGAACCGAAACTCCTTTTGCTGGACGAACCCTTTGGTGCTCTGGATGCCAAGGTTCGTAAAGAGCTCCGCCGCTGGCTTCGCAGGCTCCATGACGAGTTGCACATTACGGGCATTATCGTCACTCATGATCAGGAAGAAGCGTTAGAAGTGGCTGATCGTGTCGTGGTGATGCATCAGGGGAATGTCGAGCAGATTGGCACACCGGAGGAAGTGTATGAGAATCCGGCAACCCCCTTCGTCTATCAATTTCTCGGCGATGTCAATGTATTTCATGGACGTGCGATACAGGAACGGACCATTGCCAACTTACCGCCGTTGCCGGAAGTAGATTCTGTTCTGCCAGCAGGCGCGGTGGATGAACGCGAAGTCACATTTGTTCGCCCTCATGACTTAGAACTCAATCGATATCGGACGAATTCCGAGCAGTTTGAGGCCACGGTGCGGTATATTCTCACCGCCGGGTCGCGAGTTCGAGTCGAATTGGTGGCCCTAGAATCGGAGCAGACTATCGAAGTTGAACTGACCAAGGAGCGTTACCGCGATCTTGCGCTTCGCGAAGGGGAAGTGGTGTTTGTACATCCTAGGCATCGGCAAGTTTTTAAAATACCGCAGTCGTAACCGCTACCGGCACGGTGAGATCCAAGCTCAGACCTTCACGAAATCTTATTGAAAGCTTATCCAAACAATGAAGGTGCGACTCAAGCGCATATCCGCTATTACTCACTATGATGCGGAGCTGTCGATGCGGACGGCATGTCCGCGGTGATGCAGGACTGCATGAGCTCGACCTTACATTGCCACGATGTGGCCGCGTCGTTGACACGGTGGACGACATCAGCCGGCTTCACGGCGCCGCTGGTAATATCCACGAGCACATGGTCGGGGATGCGGTTGAAGTAAACTCCGGTCACGCCTGGAATGGCCTGCAAGACGTTGTTCATTTCAACTTCCTTGCTGACGCAGCCGGATCCGCTGAGCATCAAGGGAAGCCGTTCTTTGGTAGGCGGGTTTGCCGAAGCAGGCAGGGAAACGGAAAGACTCACGATCATGAGTACGACCGGAATAGCTCGTCGGCACCGGAATGTTTGCATGACATGAACTCCCAGAGAAAGAAATGTATGCGCGCCCATAACGTACATGATGCGAGATAATATTGTCGAGCCGCTATTTTGTCTGCACCAAAAAGGCTTTTGAGCGGGCGTTGCCGCCGGCGGCGACGACATCAATGAATGACATGCCGGGCTGGACATCAGGAACTATCGCTTCGATGGTCGTGTCGTTTACGAGCTTGTAGTCGATTTTGGCAGGGCCGGCCGCACTGAATGCCACGCCGCGGAAGCAATCTCTCGTTCCGAAATTCTCTCCCTTGATGGTGATCGTGTGTCCAGGTTTGGCCTCGTCCGGCTCCACGTGCAAGATCTTTGGTCTTCTGCTGCTGTCGCAGACGGGGTCTTTCGCAACTTTCTGTTCATCGTGACCCTTGATCGATTCAGTATCATGCAGTGTATAGCCCGCTCCGTCGACGATCAGTCCCTCTTCGGCGGCCGAGTGTAAGGGAACGCAGGCGAGTCCGGATAATGAGACCATGAGAACGAACAACAGGAATCGGGGAGACATCGTGACCTCCTTCGGTGGAGAATTACTTGTTCGGCATTGGAACATAAATTTCTCCGATAATCGTTTGTCCAGGAGGAGAGAGCGCAAACTTTGCAAAGGCCTCAACCAGAGTGTTCGGTTCTTTTTTCGCAAGGAGCAACAGAGGGCGGCGGAGGCTGTAGCGGCCGTCCTTCACGGTCGGCACTTCCGGTTCGACCTTATCCACCGGCAATAAGCGGACGGCGACGCCGCCGGAGACGGCTGAGAGGCCGGTACTCAATGAAATATAGGACGCTGCGGAGAGGGGCGGAAGGGTGCCGACAACAGTCTTCACGACGGCCTCATCGAGGCCGATCACTTTGGCGGAGTCCGGAATTTTGCCCGCTATCCCGAGTTGAGTTTCAAAAGCTTCACGAATGTTCTGGTTACGTGGCCTATCGATCAAGAGAATCTTCGTCTCGGGCCCACCCAAATCCGACCACTCCTTGATCTTTCCCGAAAAAATGTCGGCGGCTTGCTGCTTGGTCACTTCTTTAGTGAAGTTTGATAAATGGACCACAATGCCGATTCCATCCCAACCTATCTGAGTCGCCGATAAAGCCGGATCTTCAGTCCCTGTGACGGCAATCTGAGCCTGGCCTGTTTTGACCAATTGGAAGGGATTGGAATCCTCATCCCACAGGATGTCGACATAGGCACGGGGATTGGCTTTTTCAAAAGCTCGAGCCAAGGCTTCAATAATTGTTTGCTCCGGCCCATTGCCGACAATGACCAGGCTTCCGGCTGTTTGAGCCAAAGGGTCAGCATGGGACACATAAACGGCCAGTCCGACGAGCAGCCCGGTGACGAACCGTCCCACAGTCATCGAATGGCCTGTTCCCACAGGAGATCGCGACCGAGCTGATATTTGTATTGGGTGCTCAAGAGGTGGATCCTTCTATCGACGTAGGCTCTGCTTCTGAGGTGACGTTCGGGGATGCCATGTTGGGTCTGATATTCAGCGGCGGCAACTTGGCGAAGCGCCGCATCCGTTCCTCAGTCATGGCTTTGGCTTTCAGC
>JAICUC010000243.1 GCA_025936075.1 Nitrospira sp.
GAAGTCGCACGAGGGACATTGAGCCCGTCGTTTGTCCGAGGATTACGATAGAGAACCGTCGAGTTGTACAATAGAGTCATGATGTCCTTCCTCTTTGCCGACAACTCATGACCAGTGGCCCCATGAACGTTGACTTCCAATCCAAACTCGCCCATCTGCCCGACAGCCCCGGCGTCTATCTGTTCAAGAACGAGCACGGAGACATCATTTACATCGGAAAGGCCGCGGTGCTCGCCGACCGCGTCCGATCTTATTTCCAGAAGGGGGCAGACCATAATCCCAAGACCGGTCTTCTCGTCAGCCACATCACCGACGTAGAGACGATGGTGACCCGATCGGATCTCGAAGCCTTGATTCTTGAGAGCAACCTGGTCAAGCGCCATAAACCCCCCTTCAACATCGTGTTGCGGGACGACAAGCAGTATCCTTACGTGCGGCTGCCCATCAAAGACGATTTCCCCCGACTCTCGATCGTGCGCCGCGTACAAAAAGACGGAGCCCTCTACTACGGCCCTTATACACCGGCGAACGCGCTTCGGGAGACGTTGAAAGTCATCAAACATGTCTTTCCCCTTGCCACGTGCACGATCGATATCGACGGGACGGCCGACCGCGCCTGCATCGAATTTGAAATCAAGCGGTGCATGGCGCCCTGCACCGGCAATCAGTCGAAAGAAGAGTACCATCAGATCGTCAAACAGGTTCGGCAGTTTCTGGAAGGCCGTGACCTCGAGTTGCTGGACGATCTCCGTGCCCGTATGGAAGCGGCGGCGGAACGGGAGGAATTCGAGGAAGCAGCACGACTGCGCGACCGTCTCTTCAAAATCCAACGGATGCTGGAAAAGCAGCGGATCACGCAGACCTCGGCAACCGACCAGGATGTGATCGGCTTAGCCAGACAAGGTTCGGCAGTGGATCTCCAGATTCTGTTCGTGCGCGGCGGCTTGTTGATCGGACGGAAGGATTTCTTCTGGCCTCAGTCGGCTGATGCGCCGGACGAGGAGCTTGTCCGCTCCGCAATCGAACAATTTTATAATAAGGACGGGCAGCCGCCGAGGGAAGTCCTGGTTCCGACCGAACTCGAGGACGCCGCGCTGATTCAACAATGGCTGTCCGATAAGCGGGGTGAATCCGTTCGTGTGCGTTCGCCCGAGCGAGGCGCCAAGCATCAGCTCGTTCTCTTAGCCGAAGAAAATGCGGCCGCGGCTGTCGCCGATCATTTACGCGATGAGGAACGTGACCGGCAAGCCGGCGAAGAACTGAAACGGTGGCTGCGACTGGAACGGGCCCCGCGTCGGATCGAAGGGTTCGATATCTCCAACACAATGGGTAACCAATCCGTGGCCTCGATGGTCGTCTGGGAAGATGGACAAATGAAGAAGGCGGATTATCGGCGGTTCAAGATCCAAACGGTTACGGGGGCCAATGACTTTGCAAGCATGAACGAGGTGGTCAGGCGTCGCTATGGGCGGGAAGAGAACCTGGTTCTGCCGGATTTGATTCTCATCGACGGCGGGTTAGGCCAACTGGCTGCCGCACTGGAGGGGCTCAAAGAGGTCGGACGACAGGGTCTGCCGATCCTCGGGTTGGCCAAGGCCCGCAGCGACAAAGAGGAACGGATATTCTTGGCGGGAAGAAAAAACCCGATCGTGCTTAGACCGCAATCTCCTTCCACCCATTTGCTCCAACGCATTCGCGATGAAGCCCATCGCTTTGCGATCACATTCCATCGAAAGCTGCGAGGCAAATCACTTGTCGGGTCCAGACTGGATCAGGTCATCGGCATCGGTGAGATTCGGCGCAATCAACTTCTAGAGCGTTTCGGCAGTCTTGATAAACTGGCTTCGGCCAGCGACGACGCGCTACGGGAAATCGGTCTCAACGCACAGATCATCGTGGACCTCCGCAGGACGCTTGGCAAGTAGCCTATGTCCGCCTCAGATCCTCTCCCTAGAATAGAGTGCGCAAACTAAGCGTGCCCAAATGTACGAACGCGTGGTACGTTCCGTTGACGGTCGGGTTCAAATTATCGACAACGGTGCGTGATTCATAGAACCACTCCTGATAGGCCAGGTCCAGCCCTAGGCCTTTCGGCCACAAGGCCGACTCTCCGCTGCAGGGAATGACGCCCAAAAATCGACCTGCCCCCGTGCAAAGGAAACCGGCGCCAAGAGACAGGGTATGAGCCGATAAGGAAATGGTCGCAGGATTGAACGTTCGATCCGGAACAGGGTCCCCTGTATAGGTATAGCCTGAACGCATTGCAACGTCCCAGTGCGGCAACCACCTTGGGCTCAGCCACTTATACTCGGTTCCGAGTGCAATCACCGGCACGTTGTCCCACTGTTGCGGCTGGGGAATCGTCGCCCCATTGGAAAGTCGCACATCGAGATTCCTGTTTGAACTCCATCCCACATACTCGACATCGAGCTCGACCTTCCACTCTCTCTCGCTGGTGCGCACAGGCCAGACAGCTACGGCTCCGGTTACTATTTGCGGCAGTACAAGATCGGTGGAGGCATCGGCCACTTTCGCCCCGTTGACTAATAATGATCCACTCAACGGCAACACTGCTTGACTGCGATAGACCAGCCCGATGGACAGAATCGGTTTGCCGGCTCCGTTTCTCACGGCAGTATAGAGCAGGCTGGCTGTGACGCCTGCCCCGGTTCCTTGCCCATTCAGTTCGAGAGACGCTCCAACCGGAATTCCCAAGGCTCCGGCGCTTATCTGTTTCTGCTCCACATGTCCTTCGCCGAGAAAGCTCGCAAACGTGTAAATATCGGCGCTCACACCCACCGACAGATCCTCGCTTATCTTGTAGGCAATGGTAGGCTTGATGTCGATCAGCGGGAGCGCAGCCGAGGTCACAGCCGTATTGAACGGGCCATCGACCGGGTGACGGGTATTCAAGCCGAACGGCGAAGTTAACCCGATTCCAACCGTGACCGGCGAAAGAATGGGCAACCCGCTACGCGCAAGATTGGCACTGAAATAGAAGTTACTCGGAGGAGGCCAGTTCACACTGCCATTGAAGTCGCCACGACTATCGAGACCGGTCGGGCTTTTGAATTTGACGGATCCGCCGAGCGCATTGAACCCAAGGATGCTTTGCACCCCTACCGCTTGGGTTAACCCGGCCGGGTTGTAATGGATGGCTGACGCATCATCTGCTTCCGCCGCGAACGCATTGCCCTGCCCTGCCGCGCGCGCTCCTTGAGGCTGAAAACGTAGCGCCTGAGCTTGACTATCCGTCGACTCCACGAGACAAGACAAAAGGACGATCAGGACAGTACTGCCACCGAGATGCCGCGCATGCGTCAAAATGTGAACCCTCCACGACAGCGTTTATTTCGCCTGATGAAAGGTTACAATGATCGGCTACGATCCCCCGTCACCGCTCCTCGCTCGATACATAAGCGTAACGGCAGCATAGGGATCAAGTATAGAGACAATCAGCCCTATGCGAGGAACGATACGAACCTGGTAATTTTTCTAGCGGTTTTTAACTTGATTGTATGGTATATGTATTACTCCTCAATAGACTAGGAGGCTCGCCTATGTCTCACACTCCAACAAGACAGCCATTCCCGCATAAGACGTTCGATGCGCTCTCCAAGACTGAATGTCGGAACTTCATCGAGATTCTCCATTACGCGACGCAGGCGGAGACTCCGGATCACGTGCGGGATGTACTCGTCCGATTCCAGAGCCATTTCTCCTTCACGAAAGCCTTAGGGGGGCTCGTTCGCCTTGGACCGGATCAGACATTTGCCGGCTTCGGGAATGTCGTCAACGCCAGTTATCCGGATGAATGGCTCTACCTGTACTGGAAGAACGGATTTGCGGAGATCGACCCGGTATTCAAGTCTGCCTTGAAATCACCAGGCACCCAACATTGGCACGAGATCTATCAAAACATGTCATCCGAGAAGGAACAGGAGTTCATCGCGACCGCGCGCCAATTCGGCCTACGCGACGGCATTACCACGGGCTCTATCGATCAGGCCTGCGGTGTGGCGACATTCTGTTCGTTTGCCAGCGAGGAGGCCCTCGATGGGAAGCGACTGGTTCCGCTCGTCGAGTACCTGGGGTCCTATATTCATATGGCTCTTCTGAAAACCGCCCCAAAATCTCTCCCGCAGACGGATCGATGTGTCAAGGGGCTGTCCTCGCGAGAAGTCACGATTCTCAATTGGATGAAGAACGGCAAGACCAATTGGGAAATCGGCAAGATCCTCGGAGTCAGCGAACGAACCATACGGTTCCACATCGAAAGCATCTTCTCGAAACTAGAGGTGACCTCCCGCTCTCAGGCCGTGGCGACCGCCATCGAACACGGCCTACCAGCGCTCCACGGTTTGCCGTCCGCCATGTAAGCATCCATCCCGGCGCATATGGGGGGCGTGGACATGAGCCTCCGTGCTCCACGAGAGCCTATGCCGCGCGTACAAGCCGCCGATCTTCCGCCAATTCCGCATATTCCCCCATGTCGCTTTCCTGAGTGTTTTGGTAAGCCGGAGCCTCGCCGAAGACCGGCGTCGTTGTTGTAAGCCAATCCAGCATGGCGGGACGGCCTATTGAGGCGTGGAGACGAAATTCATTGAGGTCGAGTAATCCCCCGATAGAGAGGACCTCAGCCGGCGGTAACGCGACGGGTTCCCCGATGGCCCGACATGGCCATCCCATGCGCTGAACGACCCGCAAGAGTCTATGCTCCACAACCATGTACGTGTAGCGGACGTCATGGAGAAGGCACCACTGGTACATGCCCTTGAAAAGAGTTTTCATGAGCCTTGCGGATAGACCGCGGTCCGCAATCGCGGGGTCAACGGCAAGTCGCGTGATCTCCGCTGTATCCGTCTCCTTGCGGACCCGATGTCTTCCCACAAGACAGGCGCTGAACTCACTTTCCAGCATGAAGGGAACCGGCGCATGGGTGATACGGACCAATCCCAACAACTGCGTTTCATTCGCGAATACTCCGATTGAAGTGCTCCAAGCATCGTAGACATCAGCTTCGAGTTTGTCGGCCCGCTCGGGCACCCACTTCAGCCGCTCGGCAAATACGCGATGTCGCAATCGATATGCTTGAGTCAATTCTTCTTTGGTCTCGATCGTCTTGACCAGAAGCCCGCCTTCCAAGAATTCCACAGTTCTTTCTTCAGTAACTGCCATCCCCTGCATGGCTCTCTCCTTTCAACTTCGTTGATTTGCCGTCGGCATAGGGCCGACTGAGTAGTGGAGGTGGCGGGATGGTTCCATCTATGCGGCTAGCCGTCACCTGGCGGGTTCGCCAGGGGATTTACTAGTGGACTTCGTATAAAAGAGCTCTGTTGTGGCTAGGGATGGTTTTGAAGACACCTACAGGAGGGACGGCGTGGATGCTGCCGTGACAGAAGAAGGCGAACGGCCCCATCTTCAGGCACAAGGCGTGACCTGGCGAGTCCGCCAGGTGTGTTCTTTGTCCCTTTAGGGTACACACACAACTATGTCGGCTTTGAACAGGTTCATGTTCGACGAAAGACGCGGAAGGAGGATGCTGGCGTGACGGAAGGCAAAACGAGTTTTCAATTATTACACGGCGGGCGTCGGTCAACCCCGGCCTTGCC
>JAICUC010000227.1 GCA_025936075.1 Nitrospira sp.
AAGAGAGTTCGGTGTTCGAGGCGACCCATGAGGTAGTCTTTAAACTCCTTCGAGACGGTGTGGCGTCGGGAGTGAGAATCGACCATGTCGATGGGCTGTACGATCCCGAGGGGTATCTTCAGCGACTGCAGAGTTGGGCAAGGCGCGAGTTGAGCGGCGACTCGTCGACAGAGCGGGCGCTGTTTGTCGTGGTGGAAAAAATCCTCGGACTCGATGAACCGCTGCCCGAGTCCTGGCCTATCGAGGGGACCACGGGATATGCGTTTCTCAATACGGTAAACGGATTATTCGTAGACCATGCGCGGGAGCGAGCCTTCAGTGATCTCTATCGGCGCATAACCAACCGTTCCCAGCCCTATGCCGATATGGTCTACGAAGCAAAACAACTTATCATGCGGGCCTCCATGGCGAGCGAGATCAACGTGCTCGGCCATCAGCTCAATCTTCTGTCCGAGAGAGATCGACGATCGAGAGACTTCACGCTGAATAGTCTGACCAATGCCATTCGAGAAATCATCGCCTGTTTTCCCGTGTATCGGACATATGTGACGGTGGGGACGGAGCCGGTCAGCGAGCGGGATAAAGCGTTCATCCATCGGGCGGTGGCTCAAGCCAAGCGACGAAATCCTACCATCGGCGGTGAGGTCTTCGACTTTATACGGGGTCTTCTCCTGAAGGAACGCCGTCCTGAAGGGGGGGATAAAGCCGATGAGTACGAACGGTTTGTCATGAAATTTCAGCAGACGACGAGTCCTGTGACGGCCAAGGGAATCGAAGATACCGTGTTTTACCGATATAACCGGCTCCTGTCCCTCAACGAAGTAGGAGGAGAACCGCAACGATTCGGCATCGCCCCGGAGGTATTCCATCGTCGGATGACCGACCGACAAGCCCGGTGGCCGAAAGGACTTTCGGCCACCGCGACCCACGATACCAAGCGGGGGGAAGATGTGCGTGCCAGATTGAATGTGCTGTCCGAGATACCCGACGAATGGAAAGCACGTGTGACCAGATGGGTGAAGCTGAACGCCAAATATCGCGCCAAGCAGGAAAGCGAGGAGATCCCGGAGGCCAACGATGAATACCTACTCTATCAAACGCTTTTGGGCGCATGGCCGTTAGGGGACCTGCGCCCCGATGAACGCAATGACTTCTGCACCCGCATCCAGCAGTATATGGAGAAGGCCATCCATGAGGCCAAGGTCCATACAAGCTGGGTCAATCCGAATCGTGAGTATGACGATGGGGTGCGGCGCTTCGTTCAGGCGATCCTCGACGACAGCCGTACCAACAAATTCCTCGACGACTTCTTGCCGTTCAAAGAGCGGATCGCAGGCGCAGGCTTGTTCAACTCACTGGCGCAGACGATCCTCAAGGTGACGGCTCCGGGGACTCCCGATTTTTATCAAGGATCGGAACTGTGGGATTGGAATCTCGTGGATCCGGACAACCGGCGGCCCGTGGACTATGCGCGACGCCATACCCTCGTCCGGGAACTCAAGGAAGTGCTCAAGCGGCCCGACCGGTTCGATGCTGTTCAGGACCTCGTGCGTCATTCCGCGGACGGCCGCATCAAACTGTACCTCATTTTGGCGGCCCTTCACTGTCGCCGGATGCATGCGGACGTCTTTGAAGAGGGCCGATACGTGCCGCTGGAGGCGGAGGGACCTGAGGCGAGGCATCTGCTCACCTTCGCGCGTCTTCGTGGGGCGCACATGGTGATGGTGGCTGTGCCGCGGCTTGTCGCCTTACGTTCAGCGGAAGCGCGGGGCTCGATATGGGACGAGACATGGATCACGATGCCTTCGGAATGGAAGGTGTCGCAGCTCCAGGACGTTCTTACCGGACGTTCGATCGTTCCCGATTGCAAAGGAGAGCGGTCTATGGTGCGGGCCTCGGAACTCTTTGCCGCCTGCCCGGTGGGGTGTCTCGTCAGAAGCTGAGAGCTTTCGAGATTGCAGGAGAAGCATTCAAAAGAATGCAGCTAGGGCGTTACCGAGTAGTCGCTTCGAGTCGCCATGATACGATCAAAATCACATGAAGATTAGGTCACTGATGAACATGAAAGCGAGGCGACGATGAAAAAGGGCGAACGTATCGATCGTAGGGACACTATCATGCTCACAATGGGAGCGAGACCTGATTATGTCGCGTCTCGCAGTCGGAGGCTGCCGTGACGACGCAACAGGAAGAAGCGCACACCACGAGGAACGGAATCATGGGGCTTATCGGTGGGCTGGTGGGAGATCTGCGGACATTGTTCCGCCAAGAGCTCCAACTCCTGCGGGATGAGTTTTTTCTGGAGATCGACAAGATACGTCAGGCGGCCGTCGCAGTCGGAGCGGGAATAGGGGTGACGATCATCGGAGGTTTGTTTTTGTTCATCATGCTTGTCCACCTGCTCCATCAGTACGCGTCTCTTCCCTTGTGGGCATGCTACGGGTTGATCGGCGTCATTCTTCTCGCCGTCGGTGCCGCGCTGCTCGTCAAGGCCAAGCAATCGTTGCAAAATTTCAATTTGATGCCGCGCAGGACTTTGCGCTCAATGAAGGAAGACGCACAATGGATCAAAGAGCAAATATCGTTGAACAAGACATAAAAGATATCCTCGAAACTCGTCTCGAGATCAGCCGAAAAATACAGTTGCTCGACGGAAAGGCGCGCTATGAGCTGGAGAACATGAAGACGACATTGTCCGGTCTGGCCGGCAATGTGGCGGAGACCGGGAAAGAATTCATCGACCAATCCGCACGGACGCTGAATCCGGTTCATCACATGAATGGACGTCCATGGGCGGCAGTCGCCGGGATGGTGTTGTTCGGTGTTGTGATTGGAATGTTCGAAAAGAGATTTCGCCGAGCGAAAGTCTATCCCTATTATCCTCCCAAAGCGCACGGAGTGCCGGTGATGCCTTCGGAAGGAAAAGAAAAGAGCGGAGAAACCGAGTCCGGTGTCTATCCGTATTTTCCGGAAGGGCAGCAGGAGGCAAGCAGAAGCCCTTCCTCTTTTTCATCGGACCTGTGGAGCGATGTGAAAGCGAATATTTCCGCTGAAATGCAGCGTTCGAAAGGCGCGCTCGGCTATGCCATTCGGGAATTTGCGCGGGATATGGCCAAAGAGGTCGTGCCGGCGATCCTGAAATCTATGGGGCCGGCTTTATCACGTGGGTCTCGCCGATAAATCCGTCTCGTTTCCCATGATTCGTGAGTAGCGGTTCGTCCCAGTATGTATGTTCGATCAGACGAGGGAGCTGCCAGAGATCGGTCGAGACGTGATGGGATGGATGCCCCAACTTCTCATCGCAGTCGTCATCGTTTTAGGGTCGGTGCTGGGGAGCCTCATTGTCCGCCGCGTCTTGCTTCGGCTCAGCCGGCAAGCGGAAGTGACCACCGCGTATGTCATGAGGCTGGCCGGTCGCATCAGCGCAGCCGGTCTGATGATATTCGGAGTCGTGACGGCCCTCGGGACGATCGGGGTAGATGTCTCCGCATTGGTGGCCGGTCTCGGTCTGACGGGATTTGCCCTGGGCTTCGGCCTCAAGGATATACTCGCCAATGTCGTGTCGGGTGTGCTCATTCTTCTCTATCGGCCGTTTGAGCTCTACGACCGCATCATCGTGGCGGGCCTTGAAGGGGTCGTCTCGGAGATCGATTTGCGGTACACGAAGTTGGAGCAAGAGGAGAAGACATTTCTGGTGCCGAATTCGCTGTTGATTACCAATACGATCACGTTGTTGAAGCATCGACCGCCTGAGTCCGGCCGTACGTCACCAGGGGCTTGATGCGATCCCGCATATCGCCACGGAGGAGAGACGCCGATGCCGCGAGTTCTCTGGAAGGGAGCCATCAGTTTTGGACTCGTCCATATACCGGTCGGACTCTACTCCGCTGAAAAGCGAAACAATTTCGACCTGACCATGTTGGATCGGCGTGATATGAAGCCCGTCGGCTTCAAGCGGTACAACAAGGAGACGGGGGAAGAGGTACCCTGGGATCAGATCGTCAAGGGGTACGAGTATGAGAAGGAACGCTATGTCGTTCTGACCGACGAAGATTTCCGCCGCGCCAACGTCGAGGCGACTCAGACAATCGATATTTTACGATTCGTGGAAGGCAACGAGATTACTCCGATGTATTTTGAGACACCCTATTATCTGGCTCCCGACCGGCGGGGGGAAAAGGGCTATGCGCTGTTGCGGGAAACATTGAAGCATACGCATAAAGTCGGCATCGCCAATGTCGTGATTCGCACACGCCAGTACGTGGCGGCGCTGATCCCGGTGGACGATGTGATCGTCATGAACACGCTACGGTATGCCGACGAGGTCAAGGCCGCCGATGACTTAGACATTCCTCCCCCAAAAGCCGCGGGTGTGACGTCTCGGGAGACCGATATGGCCGTGAAGCTCGTGGAGGAGATGACGGGCGACTGGAATCCTAAGGACTATCGCGATACCTATCATGAGGATCTGCTCAAGTTGATCGACAAACGGATCAAAGCCGGAGAGACCGAGATCATTAGCACCACCACGGACGTTTCAGAAGCTGATGAGGAGCCGAGCCGGGGGAATGTGGTCGATCTGATGGCGTTGCTCAAGCGAAGCGTACAGGACAAGGCGAAAGGACGTCGGTTTTCCTCGACGCAGTCGAGGAGCGCTCGTTCAGATCGCTCTCGTCGCAAGATTGCTTGAAGTGCTTGTCCATCCTACTAGGAAACTTCCGTGGGGGCCTCGTAGGTATCTTCCCTCTGTTACAACTGTTGTGGACGAGTTGGGCTATGTCAGACAGCCTGTCCTTTCACACCCAAGAATCAGCAGGCGTTCCGAGATGCAAATCCAGGCTCGATTCTCGCCTAAATAAGTAGAATCACTCTCAAAAAATAGTTTATTCGCGCAGAGCAATAACAGCGTTACCACGATGCGCATTGGCGCATAGTTTGCAGTGCCCTAGCTGGCAGTCCTGGGATCTGAGTTAAATTTTAACGGAGGTATCTTATGAAGAAGTGGATGAGAGGAGTCTTCATACCTGGAGTGCTCGGTATCCTGGCCGGAGCCACGATATCCTATGCGCAGACCACCGTTCCCGATCGAACAATCGATTCCGACACGGGGACCACGGTCCAACGCGATGGAGTCGTGCGCGATGGAGCCGTGGTGGAAGAGCGAGTGCCGCGTGATCGAGTCGTAGTCGAAGAACGTGTGGTGGAGCGGAAGCGACCGGGGGAGCTGTACGTGGCCGGCTTCGGGGGATGGACGTTGGGACATAGTTTCTCGAACACCAATGACGGAGGAGCGTCCTCAGCGCAGGGAAGTTTCGATCTGGCCGATTCGGTGGTCTATGGTATGAAAGTCGGCTACTTCATGCCCGGGCGAATGAATTGGTTAGGGGTGGAATTGGAGGGGTTTAATACCACACCGCATTTGGAACAGCGAGACAACGTTCCCGGGTCGCACCTACGTGTGACGACGCTTGGTCTCAACCTCATAGCCAGGAAAAGACTGGCCTGCAGAGCTGACGATCGGGATCATTACGATCGCACCCGCCACACGACGGCCTACGAGAAGGACGGCCGATATTATGATGACAGGACTCCAGTGGAGGAGAACGAGCGGTGTCCGCTGCAAGTCTATGCCGGAGCCGGTCCGGCGATATTCTTTGCAGAGACATCAAATCAGTTCGGGAACAGTTCAGAAAAGGGAGAAGTCGGGGTGAATGCGTTGGCAGGCTTAAAATATTTCGTCCATCGGAACGTGGCCATCTTCGGTGAATATAAGTTCAACTATGCCGGTTTCGATTTTCAACAGTTTCAAAGTACCGCGGCCGCCGCACAGGGCATTACAGGAAACTATAAGGCGAGCCATTTCGTGGGGGGGCTGGCCGTCCATTTTTAGAGGTTAATCGGAAAAATATGTGTGAGCCCTCAGTGAGACCGGCCTCGTTTGAACCGGAGACCGACCTGTGACGGTCGGTCTCCGGCTGCTTCTTCCGTTCCCGTTTCAGTCATACGCTCAAATCCAGACCTTAGGGTTGCACCTAGTTTAATGACTAGGGTCCTTCACTCATGCTGCGGCGGAGCCGGGGGGAGATGTATTGCCACGAAGGTATGTGGCCCCGAT
>JAICUC010000062.1 GCA_025936075.1 Nitrospira sp.
ACCGCGTCGAGCGAGCGTACGGCAGCTTTATGCGAAGCTTTACCCTTCCCGAAGACGCCGATGGATCCAAAGTCAATGCCGAGTACAAGGATGGTGTGCTCAAAGTGCACCTTCCCAAGTCAGAGAAGGCGAAACCTAAGGCGATTGAAGTGAAGATATCGTAACAGGGAGAGGCCTAGGTTAAGGCTATGTTTCTGATCGGAGTCGGGGTGAGAGCGGTCTTATGTAAGCCGTCCGCCTAGTAAGCGGGAAGGGGTGCGCGTGACGTTCAAGAATCGAGAAGAGGCCGGTCGAAGGCTCGCTGAGCGACTGACTCTGTATCGCGAGGTTGAAGCAGCTCTCATTTTAGCGCTTCCACGTGGCGGGGTAGCGGTCGGGTACCAGTTGAGCCTAGACCTACATCTTCCGCTGGACGTCTTCATCGCTCGGAAGCTGGGAGCGCCGGATAATCCCGAGTACGCACTAGGCGCGGTGGGTGAAACAGGGACGATCTACTTGAACCCTGATGCAATGGCCGCGTACGGCCTTGCTCGTTCAGACCTCGAGGAAGTGGTACAGGCGCAACAACGAGAGATCGCTCGGCGGCAAGAGCTCTACCGACAAGGCCGCCGGTTGCCTACGCTCACCGACCGCATCGTCATTCTCGTGGATGATGGAATCGCGACCGGTTCCACCTTCTTCGCATCCGTCAAGTCCATCCGGCGCTTCAAACCACGCCGCCTGATTGGCGCTATTCCGGTCGGCCCAGTAGAGACCATTCAAGAGGCTCGTCTACAGGTGGATGAATTAGTCGTCCTGGTCACGCCGGACCTCTTCTGGGCCGTCGGTAACCACTATGTCGACTTTGCACAGGTCAGCGATCACGATGTGGTGGGATATTTAAACCTGGCGGAAGAATCGCTGTTGGAATGGAAGGAGCGACCACATCCCTCAACATCCTCATCGCAATGATAAGGGAGCACGCCTAACCGCACGAATAATGAGGACACCGGCTCGACGGAGAAAGGTGATCATGATCCGCTGTTTTGAAGTTCAAATGGGAAAGGCCATGGCATGAGAGTCATCATCGGCATCGATTGGTCGGATCAGGCGTTTGCCGCCCTCACCCAGACATTTCTGCTCTATCATCCGGCGGACGTCACGCTGGTCCACGGGGTCGATTTAGGGATTTTGAAACATCCGTTCGTGGCCCAAGCAGGCAACGTGCATGGGTACGATGATTTCCGCAAGGCGATGGTCGATTCGGGAAATCAATTGCTGGATCGCGCCGCCGCCCTGATACCGGCGGAGATTGCATCGATCAGGAAAGTGAACGAAATCGACAGTCCCGCTCAGCTCATCCTCGACAGTGCCGAAAACCTCTCAGCCGACTTGGTCGTCGTCGGCGTGCGCGGACGGAACCGTCTGTCCGAGGCTGTCCTCGGAAGTGTATCCCATCGTGTGCTCATGCACGGCACCCGACCGGTCCTGATCGTCCGAGGAGCTGCTCGTAAGGTCCGGCGGGTGCTTGTTGCCATCGAGGATCGAGACGATGCCGACCGAATCGCGAAGTGGCTGACGCACCACCCCTTTACCGATCCCACGGAGGTCTGCGTGCTGCATGCCCTCGTTCCGATCGGAGTCAGCGACCCCTATGACGCGCCGGGAACCGGAACATGGTGGGAGGGCGCGGAACGCTATGCGGATGAACTCGTCCAATCGACCGCCGGAAAACTCTTGAACCCCCGCTATACGGTGAGCACGAACGTCGCCACGGGCAATCCCGCAACGGTGATTGAACAGGAGGCGAAGGGGAGGGATTTGGTGGTCGTCAGCTCCCATGGACGCAAGGGGCTTTCTCGTTTTCTCTTGGGAAGTGTGTCCCATGCCGTCGTGCATCACGTGACCTGTCCAGTGCTCGTCTTGAGATAAAAGGATACAATAATTATGGGTAAGATACCGGTCGCTGTGTTCGTGTTCATATCCGCATTATCGGCGCAATCTCGAACGGTGTGCTGTTCAGTCCGACGCACGGCTTTCGCGGAAAACTCACGAATCAACACAGGTTGAGTGTGTTGTCCTCTATCAGGTCCGTGTCACCGCCCGACATCATTAGCTAGTCCAAGGCGCTACCCGCGTCCTTATGTTGAAGTTCTCGGAGCGCAATGCGATTCGTTCGCCCTCTCTACATTCCTCCTCTTGATGCCGATCATACGGAGTCCGGCTCGCTCATTATGCGTGACGGCTCGACCGCCGCAATCCGACCGGCCGAACCGTCTGATGCCGTGATGATGCAACAGTTCGTCGATCGGTTATCCCCTGAGTCGAGGCGCCGCAGATTTTTCTCGGAAAGCTCTCCGTCTTCGGATAGTACCGCCGCCTTGTGTCATTCCTCCAACCCACGTTCCCAATTTACGCTGGTCGTGACGCGAGTATGGAAGGGCACGCTCCGTATTATCGCCGCCGGATCTTACTGGGCGAGGGATGAGCAAACCGCGGAAGTCGCCATGGCCGTGGATGATGCGTTCCATGGAAAAGGTTTGGGCACACTGCTTCTCGAGCGGCTTGCTCTGCAGGCCATCCGCCACGGATTCATCCGGCTATGGGCAGTGACCCATGCAGAGAACCTGGCCATGCGGGAAGTCTTCCGAGAATCGGGTTTTACCGCCCATGAAGCGTACGAAGGCGAAGATATGGCGGTAGAGTTGTCGCTGATCCCCACGGAAAAGACCGTCACGCGCGGGGAAGTTCGAGAACGGCTGGCCACGACGGCCTCACTCCGACCGTTTTTTCAGCCCCAGTCCATCGCCATCATCGGCGTCTCGCATGATCCACACAAGATCGGCTATCGATTGCTCGATGCCGTAACGGCCGGTGGATTTCGAGGAGGCATCTATCCCGTCAATCCCAAGGCGACCGACATCAAAAACATCCGGACCTATCCATCCGTGCAGGAAATCCCCGAGCCCGTTGATCTCGCCATCATTGCCGTCCCGCGAGGCTCTGTGTCGTCAGTCATCGACGAATGCGCGGCAAAGGGAATCAGAGCCTGTGTCATCATTACGGCTGGATTCGCGGAAGCGGGTGCGGACGGAGCGGCCCTTCAACGGCAGTTGGTCGCGAAAGTCCGGCAGCACGGCATGCGCATGATCGGCCCCAATTGCTTCGGGATAGTGAATACGGATCCGGCCGTCAGGCTCAATGCCACCTTCACCTCGCTGTTTCCCCCTCAAGGCAAAGTAGCGATGTCGTCGCAAAGCGGCGCGTTGGGCCTTGCCACTCTCGCCGGAGCTCGTCGTGTCCGACTCGGGATCTCTTCATTCGCCAGCGTCGGGAATAAGGCTGATGTCTCGACCAACGACCTTCTCCAATATTGGGAGGAAGATCCTGCAACAGACACGATTCTCTTATACGTAGAATCGTTCGGCAATCCTCGCCGTTTCGCCCGCATCGCCCGGCGTGTGAGCCGTTGCAAACCTATCATCGCGGTCAAAGCCGGGCGATCACAATCGGGTCGGAGGGCGGCCAGCTCGCACACGGCAGCGCTCGCGGCCAGTGATGTGGCGGTGGACGCGCTGTTTCATCAGGCCGGCGTCATTCGCGCCGAATCACTCGACGAATTGTTGAACTTGGCCGCAGGTCTCTCGAATCAACCGCTCCCTCCCGGGCGGCGGGTAGGAATTGTTACGAACGCCGGAGGGCCGGCCATTCTCTGTACTGATGCCTGCGAGGCAGGGGCATTAGTTGTTCCGGAACTGTCCGATCGGACCAAGGCGACTCTCGCGTCGTCTCTGCCGTCGGCCGGGGCGCTGAACAATCCTGTCGATCTGATTGCGTCCGCCACGTCGGATCAGTATGCCAAGACGATTGAAACTCTTCTATCGGCTGATGAGATCGATGCGTTGATCATTCTCTATATAGCGCTGACGGTACGAGACACAGCTGATATTGCTCGCGGCATTCTGACGGGAATTGAAAATGGGCGGAAAGGGGGCGCGAAGACCAAGCCCGTGTTTATAGGCTGGATGGCGGAAGGTGATATGGACCGTACATTCAGCGTCCAAACAGAGACGATCCCGACCTATCCCTTACCTGAGACTCCCGCACTTGTGCTCAGCAAAGCGGTGTCTTATGGGGAGTGGCGGAAACAGCGGCCCGGCATGGTGCCCGACTTTGACGATCTCGATCTTGCCGCCGCACGGACGATTTGTGCCGCGGCCTTATTCCAGCGTGGCACCGGTTGGTTGACGACGGAAGAAACGCGGAACATTCTGAACGCAATCAGGCTGTCCATTCAGGCCGGTGGAGTGGCGAAGACCGCTGATGAGGCGGCTGCATTGGCGAGCGGAGTCGGCTATCCGGTCGCCGTCAAACTGGCCTCACATCAGATTGTGCACAAAACCGAGATCGGTGGCGTGCAGTTGAATCTCAAGGATGAGCAAGCGGTTCGCCGGGCGTTCGACTCAATGAGAATGCGCCTTGCCGAAACCAACCAGCTCGGCGCCATGGAGGGAGTACTCGTGCAGCCGATGGTGACCGGCGGCGTGGAAGTCATGGTCGGAGTGACTGGTGATCCTTTATTTGGTCCGTTGATTGCGTTTGGCCTTGGTGGAATTCATGTTGAGATTCTTGGCGATATCCGGTTCCGTATCACGCCTCTGACAGACCGTGATGCTGCAGAAATGATTCGGGGAATCAAGGGCTATCGATTACTGACGGGTTATCGAAGCCATCCTCCAGTCGATCTGGAAGCCTTGAAAGAAACATTGCTCAGGGTCTCTCGTCTCGTTGAAGAAATTCCACAGATCAGCGAACTCGATCTGAATCCAATCTTTGCTCTCCCGCCCGGCCAGGGCTGCCGGATCGTGGATGCGAGAATACGTGTCAATCATGCCGATCCACGCTTAACGAAATACTAAACTGTTCCTCATGCGAGACCCTTCCTAGCCAAGCAATCAATCCGCACACCACCACAAGTGCCACTAATGAGCTGCCGGCCATTGCCGACGCTGAAGGCGGAGGTGGGGCAATGGTCATTCCGATGATAGTGAACATAAGGACGATGAGGATGAGAATTCCGAGAGCAATGGATTTGCCAAGCGCGAGTCCGCTTTTCGGGAGAAAGAGATACAGGCCAAATGCGACAATGGCGGCTTCTACCGCCAGTGCCGTCGGCATATTGTTCCAAAGCGCAAGACCTACTGTAGCCGATGTGTTACCGATGAGCGGCAATTCGGACCGGTGAACAAGCACATCGAGCAGCCAATGTGAGAAGGTCGCTCCAGCAACAAGGGCGGCGGCACGCCACTTTGCGTCCTTAAGGTACGGGTACAACAGCAGCGTAAGTACTCCAGCGACTGCGGACCAGCCTCCTGCGGCCATGAGACCATGGGAGTAGGGGAACATGAAGTGTGGCTGGCGTGTGGCAACAAAGTCGTCGGGAATATTTACCGACTCCCAACCGACAAGGATGAACAGCCAAAGCAAGTAGTCGAGCAAGAGCGCCGCAGTCACAAAAAGGCCGACATTCACGCGCCGCTCAATGCGCCCGATCGCTAAGGCCACTCCGACATGCCCGGCGAACAAAGTTTCTCCTTGGTCTTTCAGCGGGACCAACGCTTGGATCTTCACCGTTATGAATACCATTTTGTGGCGGAGAGTCCGTCACCACGGTGATTTCACGCTGGTCTTCCCCATGCTAAAAAGCGAAGTTTTCTCCTCGCCGATCTGGCCCATCAGGCGCTGGATGCCACGCTGGGACACACCCAAGCTTCAACGCCACCCACTGCAGAACAGCAAAAGAGGATTGTGGACTTTGAAATGGCCCTCACGGCGCCACGAGGTCGAACCCGCGTGATTGAACACGGTCTAGCTGCCTCCTTAGTTCGACTCTTCCACATATCCGGTTCGCGATGCAGGTGGAGTACGGCCAGAACGACAACATCTTCCGGCCCTTCGGCAAATACACTCCATAGGGAAAATGACGGAGAAGTGCGCGGCGAGCTTCGGAAACTGTTTCGGATTGTCTTCGATGCGCCGGAAGACTTCGTCAAGTTCATCGAGGAACCGGATGCCTAAGCCAGTCAGCTGGTTTTCGTACCACAAGGCCGGCTGCTTGGATGTCCAAGTCCGACTGCCGTTGGAGGACGAGCCGCCGTGCTATCCGTCAGGTCAACGGTCTCGCAACTTGGATTCGATTTCTGTACGAACATCCGCCCATGGCCGGCCAGCAGTTGGATCTGCACGGTACGACTCTAGTCGTTCCAGAATGATTCTTCGATGCCAGGCCGAGATTGGAACCTGCTCGGGGGTTGCCGCGATGCGATCCCAAAGAGACTGCACAAAATCAATAGGTTCATCAACAGATAACTCGTCAAATCCTGGAGGTGGAGAAGGAATTGGCTTGGACATATAGCACCTGATGCGAAGCAAGGATATCGAAAGTTTAAGGTGGTGAAAATAGCGGATTTAAACTTTTCGCCGAGTTTACTGCTCCGGGTGGGGATCTTTTCTGATCAGCGCGAGGTAGATCAACGTATCGGCGAGGTCTTGATCGGTCATGGTGGTGTCTGGGAACATGCCGGTCCCGGGATGGCCTTCCCTGATGGCACGGGCGCGTTCCTTATTGGTTTTGAGGCGCAGGACCTCTGGATTCCGTAGATCGGAAGGCGGAGGATTCAGCTTGTCGATAAGCGCGGCAGTGTCGGTTTCCAACCGAGGTCTTCTCCCGATATACCCATCGATGCCGTGACAGTAGTAGCAAACGCCTTTCCCGTTAAATACCTCGCGTCCCCGCATCACATCGCCTTTTAACTGGCCGCTCGGTTGTGATGTCGAGGACGCAGCCCAGGCAGAGTCGGATGGAGACGGCACCTCCGTTCCCAGGTTGCTTATGAAGAGCAGGCTGAATGAGACCGGCAGTAATAGGTTGGAGCTACGGAGAAGAAAACAAACTCCGGGTCTTCGGTCAACCTCGGTCTTGACCTTCATTTGCGCTCCGTCAATGCCGACTGCAACAGCTATCGTACCGGTCTGAGGGAATACTGTTCATGTCGTTGAAGATTTTCCCGCGCTCCTCCGCACTGATTACGTTATCGATTGCGGGATAGAGGGCCCGCTCTTCTTTCCGATTATGAGAACTCAATAGATTGAACAGGGCCTGCTCGCTCTGATCGGTATCGAGATTCTGCTCCTCCACCTTCCGGTGAATGGCTTCAAGCAGCTGCTTGATCTGCTCGTGCTCAAATCGCATCACGGGCGTCGGCCCGTCCTCAATCATACCGGTTTTCTCTTCCCACATCGGGAAAAGCAGCTCCTCTTCCCACACGATATGCCGCTGGAGGCCGACTTTGAATTCCTTGAAGACTTCCTTGGCCTTGATAAAGTCCGAGCGTTTCGACGTTTGAAACGTCTTGAACAACTCATCCAACCGGTCGTGATCCTTTTCATAGAATGCCGTCACGGTCTGCTGCTCACTCATCGCGTGCCTCCGTCGCGCTGCACAAGCATCTCCATCGGACCCTTATCGCACACTCATCACCGTGGACACTTCTATCGATCTCTTTTCTCTCTCATCGCTTCTTTGCCTGCTTGCAGAGCGGCTTCAACATCGGCCCGACGATCCTCGACGAACTGTTTCCCTCGCCCGATCAGCTCATCCAGCGCGGCTCGCGCCTCCTTGGCCTTCTCCAGCACCTCTTCTTCCGTCCTTCTTGCGTAGCCTTGGAGCTCACGACGCGTTTCCTCGCCCGACCTCGGAGCAAGAAGAAAACCCGTCATAATGCCCATCATTGCCCCACCGAGAAAAGCAAGCGCCAGTGCCAGCCCCGAATCATCATCGTTATGAGTCGTCATAATGGACCCTCCATGGGTAAAATCGTCCGAAATCAACATCATATCCTTGCCGAAGCTATGTTCCTGTCAGTCTCACATACTTGTGAGATGACGACAGCTTACTAAAACGATTTATATGAACGCTATCCCCCCTCCAGCACCACGATCTCACTGCGCACTATCTCTGACACAGAAAACGACAGAATAGCCTAGACAGTGGGCCGTGTAGCTACCCGAGAGGATTGAACGGAGCCAACGTACGGATATAGCTTAAAACATCCCACATTTCCTGATTCGACAACCGATCCGCCCATCCGTGCATCGGACTAAAGAGGACTCCCTGTTTGACCGCAAGATACAGTTCCATGTCCGTCTTTGTGCGGGACTTCGTTGCATGGAAGTTCGCGGGTGGAACGATCAATTCTTTAATATCAGGTCCCAGCCCATCACCGGAGACTCCATGACAGCCGACACAGTGTTGTCGGTAGATTTTCTCTCCGTTCTTCGGATTCCCGGAATGTTGGGCCAAAGCCAAGGATCCGGTCAACACAATCGCGACACAGCTCAATCCGATACGTGAATACATACCACCCCTCCGATGACTTTTCCCATCCGGTGACGAATGCGCCATCGAGAACGGACGTCGAGATTGGTGGTTAATGCTGGTGTTGCTGTCCTCCACCTGATTTTCCGCTCCCATGGTCACCGCCGTCATGCTCTGCCTGTCCACCGCCTCCCATGCCGCCCATCATCCCACCATGACCCATCCTTCCCATTCCACTTCCATGCTGCCCTCCAGCCTTCATTCGCTCATGCTGAGCATGTTCCTTTTCCCGCTGGTCGGGAGTCAACATCGCCATGGCGGTGCGCTTACTTTTGATTGCCGCAAACAGGCAGGCCGCTTCCGCTTTTTTCACCTGATCGACTTTGGCCTGAATGGCATTGAGGTCGGCCTGCTCATCATCCAACAGGGCGTGCAGTTCGAGTTTGGCGATTTTGGTATCGGCCTCCAATCGAGCCTCAGATCGCTTGAAGTCAAGCTGCAGAGTTTTGATCTTGCCGACTTGCTCCTGAGTCAGTCCGATTTCTTTGGCATGTTTCAACAGATGTATCAGGTAGTGCCCACTATGGTCGTCCTGTTTATCCTCATCGTGTCTACCATGCCCCATCTTCCCATGGCCCTCGTCGGCATAGCTCGGGAAGACGGTTATCGTTAAAATCCATGCGGCCGTCCCTAATCCGACAATCCACCGGCTCAGCTTCCTCATGACCATCTCCCGCATTCGATCAGAGATCGTGTATCCGGTGCTTTAGACCTGTTGCTGCGAGGACAAGCTCCCATCATTCGGGTGCCGGAATTGAAATCAGGACTCCGCCCAGCACATCCTTGAGCTTATAGTCACGCTTCGCGCTACGTGGATCGGCGTTATGACAGGCCACGCAACCGGGCGTAACGGCATAGTCTGCATAGACGGCTTGAAAATATCTGCCGCCCTCTTCCTTGACGAGGCCCTTGTATGGCTGTTCGGGTCGCGCCATGACCGCTTCGAGTGCCTTCTGTTCAAACTCGGTTCGCGGGCCGTTTTGTTTGTTGATCGGGTTGAGGCTGATCAACCGATAGCGCACTTTGCTTCCCGTCAGCTCGGCCAAACTCGACGACTCCTGAAAAAATTGCGCCGGGAGAGGGAGCGCACTTTCTGAACGCCACTTCTCCGACGATTTGATCACGCCTTTCCTCTGGATCCGCTCCACGACGTGGATCGTGTAAAACGTCCTGTCCGCCTCAAGCACCGCATGGATATAGTCGACGACCGTTTCCAACGCGACACTGCCGGCTGATTCTTTTCCGGCGTGACCCGTTCCCCAACTTCCAAGCACGCACAGCACGACGCTCAATCCTCCGACAAACCGCATCCTTGTTGACATGCCCCCTCCCTTCGACCGAGCCTATGCCGCGTGGCAACTCTGCAAGATGAACGGCTAAGAACAACGATCTCCCTTCCCTCGCGAGATCTCATGAGACGGTGGAAGTCGCGTGCGTCATCAGCCGGCCGCATCTTCGATGGACACGCCAAGCCCGATCCAGGCTCTCAAAAGATCATGGCGAGTGACTGAGTATGCCACCTTTCCGTTCTTCTTCACCGGCAAGTTTAAGAGTCGTTTGTCCTCCATGATTCTTACAGCTTCATCGAAACTCGTCTCCTCGGTCACGGCGATGTGGTCCTTCGCCATCACATCTTGGGCTGTTAAACGGTTGAGATCCTTCTTTGCTTCCAGTGCACGAAGAATGTCGAACTCGCTGATGAAGCCGATGAAGGTACCTCGCTCGTCGATGACCGGTGCGCCGGGGGTATGAGTGGCCAAAAGTTCAACGGCAATTCCCATTGCATTCTGATCACGACGAAAAACAACCGCATTCGTTGCGCGTATCTGCCCCACCGTCTTGAACCCTCCCGCAGGAACCCCTGGCTCAGCTAACGTAGTCATCAAAATTCCTCCTGGTTGATGGGTGATAGAACTGAATTCGCTTTTCTCCAAAACCCTCACTCTTATGCTCTTATAATGTAGTAATTCTTCTCAGGATTGGAATCAGAAAAGTTAAGTGCGATTCTAATGCCGTTATTATCTTTTAACGTGAACGATGGACGGATAGCAAAAAAAGCGCTTCGGACGGTTCGACACTTGTCAACCATGCCGATGTGATGCAGGAATACCCAGAACACTACGGCTGAGTGGGGAAAAAGGCGACAATCGACAAAGGAAGTGATGCGATGGCGGCTGTATGTTGAACGTCGATAACTGTGTCAGGATGACACATAGACATTCTTTTATTCCTCCACTCCACCTCTTCGGCCTCGATGTCCCATCCCTTGCATCCCATCCATACCGTTTCCCGGTCCCATGCCTTCTCTTTGGCCCCTCATGCCTGGTCCATGCCTTCTTGCAAAAGTTCGTTCATACTGAATGAGAGACCAAATCTCTTCATCGGAGAGGACCTGACCGAACCCGACCATACCGGTGCCGGGTGAACCGTATTTGATGACCCAGAAGAGCTCGCCTTCCGTGCGATGTCGCCAAAAGCCGTGAGGTTGGAAATTCCGAGGTGAGGGATTCAGCTTGGACCCCGCCGGCCCTTTGCCGTCTCCCTTCTCGCCATGACAGGTGAAGCAGGTGCCCTTGCCGTGGTAAATCGTTTTGCCTTGTTCAATCACCTCCGGAGAATTCGTAAAAGGACTCTTGAGAGCGCGAGCTTCGGCGAGTTTATCGACAGGCACTCTCGGCTGCATCATATGTCGTTCCGCCGCCAAGGCAGGAACGCCGAGCGACGCCACCGCAACCAGCAATATGAGCATCTTTGTTCGCATCACGGGCTCCATTCATCGGTTGTTACATGGTTATTAAACCAATAATGCGCAAGGCCGCGCTTGAAGGGTTCGCTCGGCCGAATCAGTCATCATCGGGCCGGCAGGCCGTCGATTTCTCCACGGCCTGCGAAGGAACGCACGTATCGCAGCACCTCCCAAGCTTCTTCCTCAGTCAAAATGAGCGGAATAAAAGAAGCCATCGCTGTTCCCCTGCTGCCGTTCTTCAATATCCAGAATAGTTCCCCGTCCGTTCGAGCCGCCTGCCATTCCTTGTCGGTGAAGTTTCGAGGCAACGGACCTTTGAGAGTACCCGGCTCTATGTCGCCGCCGAATCCTTTGCCGTCTTTTCCGTGGCAGGTCACACAGAACGCTTTCCCATGGAAAAGCCCTTTCCCTTTCTCCATAGTCTCCTCCGTCGCCGGAAGGGGATTCGTCCACGTTCTGGCTTCATCTATTTGATCTAGGGGGACTCGTGGTCTCAGTACGGCTTCATCGGCTCCAAAGATCGGAATGCTCGGCAAGCCGATCGCTGCCACAATTACTATAATCAAGAGATACGGACCCATCGCTACCACTCTCAGTTCCCAACCTCTTACGGGCGATGACCAGTCGACGGAAACGAACCCAGGCCATCGAGGACAAGGAGTCTGGCCCTTTCCGACGATCCTACTTATCGGAATATCCGGGAAACTTGTGGCCGAGGGATTGCGGGAAACTCACAGTACCGTCGGGGAACTCTTGCCCATGCTGCCACAGATGATAGATCACACCGTCCGTCCCTGCTGCCGCCTCTGCTATCTTGGCGGCCTGCTCAGCGGGCATATCAAGAACTTGGACTCGCCCAGTCGCGATCTCGACCTTATGATCGTGGAAATGCCGGTGCCATTGGATTGCAGAAAGCTTTCGGGTCAGGTCTTTGGCGACAAAATACTCGACGCCGACCAACGGCGCCTTTGGATCAGTAGACTCGAACAGCAGGCATTGAAGAATTTTGTCGGAAATGCCCTTGCAATAATGATGGAACGGACCACCCGGCGTCCCGTCTGCCATCATATGCGGCGCCTGAACATGAATCTCGTACCCGACGGCCGGACTTGTCGGTTCCGCGCTCATTGCCCTTTGGGGGGCCATCGCACTACACACCGCAACAGCAATCGCGACTCCGGTTAGCGGTCTTTTTCTCATCCTATTTCCTCCTCATTTGAGCTTCCCTCACCTAGTCAATCTAGGCCGAGAAGCACTCCATGTTGATATTCGACTGCCCCTTAGAGACAGATCCGTCCAGGTGGATTCAATCGATGCACAAGTGCTCACGGACGTATGAAAGAAAAACCGGAATCCATGCACTGCTTCGATGACCGCGTGGGTGTCCCGGACCCTCCTTCCTACTCCAATCAAAATGCTACGGCTCGGTCCCTCTCAGCCACGGCTTTGATGTAATCCGGCATGGCTTTGATGGACGCGCCGGCCACAAGATCTCCTCCGCCGATTTGTCGCGCCACGGCACAGGCGCCGCACACCCAAATCGGCACACCAGCCGCTTGCACGGCGGCGAGCAATTCTTTCAGCGGAGTCAAATTCACACCCGTCACATGATCCGCGACACCTTTTCTCCCCAGCATGACCGCTTCGTTCCATAACCACAGCACTACATCATGTCCCTGCTCTTTGGCCGTCTTAGCGGCCATGAAGGGCAACGTTGCCATTGTGGAGTCATCGGTTCCTCGACTGCCCGAAATAATGAATGTCGCCATGCCTCAAACCTCCCTCGCTCGTCGTTCGTATTTCGTATCTCGCAGGCTCACACGCCTCACGTTGGGGCTATTTCACCAGACTTCTTATGTAATGAACAAGCTGCCATACTTGTTCATCCGGCAGCGAGGCAAACGACATCATGCCGGTTCCAGATGACCCATTCTTGATGATCCAGAACAGTTGACCATCAGGAATATTCCGCATCATCGTTCCACAGGTAAAGTTTCTCGGCGGCGGGATCAAGGCTGCGCCCATCAACCCTTTACCATTCCCTTGCTCCCCATGACACATCACGCAGGCGACAGGCTGCGCCGTTCTGAGAAACAACTCTTTTCCCGCCTTGATCGTGCTCACGGACGATGGTAACGGATTCGTCTTAGCCAGGAAGTCCTCCGGAGCCTTGGCCGTTTTGCGAGGTTGTACGCAAGCGCCGCCCTGGTCTTCTCCTAACGTGGCAGCCACATTCGGCACGCCTTTGAAAGTGACTTTCAAATAGGCGATCACATCCGCGACACCTTGCCGCCCGATGGTCAAACCCCAGTAAGGCATGGTCGGCGATTTGCCGACGGCGGGGCCGCCATGGTTAATCACGTTATAGAGATATTCCATTGGAAGCTTCTCGAACGGCATGTTGGCGTGAATGGCCGGTTTCGGCTCTAGTCCCGCTGAAGCGGGACCATCGCCCATGCCGGTGAAACCATGACACTGAGCACAGTATTCCTTGTACAAGCCCTTACCCCGATCCGCATTGGCATTGACGAACTCCTGACTCGTCCAAGGCTCGTCATATTTGAAGGCCTCGACGCCTTGCGCAGCCAAATATCCGATCACCGCCCGCAGTTGCGGGTCGGTCGCATCGGCCAGAAATTCTCCGGTATGGATGATAAAATCCTGCGGGTTCTGCCCAAACCGATACAACCAATCCGGGTTATATCGCTGGCCCGCATTCTGAAGCGCGGTACTCTGTGGTCCGCCGATGAGCTTGCCGTTCTCTTCGATCGTGTGACAGCCGAGACAGGCGTGCGCCTTGTAAGCCATACCGCCGAAGGTGACGTCGAACTTACTGACCTTCGAGACATCGAAGGCCCCGGCTTTGACGCGCGGATCCTTGTTATGTTTTTCAAAATAGTCGGCGATGGCATTGGCCTCGGCTTCCGTCACGGCGGGGTGCTTCATCGGTCCTTCGCCGAGATCCCACCGATACCCCTTCGCATAAAGCGGCGCCTCCTGCCCGGTCAGCCATCGGATGAGCCATGAGCGCTGATATTTACTTCCTGCCCAGATGAGATCGGGCG
>JAICUC010000334.1 GCA_025936075.1 Nitrospira sp.
GATAGGCTCCCCCGTGTTCACCATTCGAGTGAACGGGCATTGGACGGCCTCACTTTCGCCTGATGTCAAGCAACCAGTAAGGTCATGAAATTCCCGTCCGATGACATCACGCGTTCTGCCGACAAGTTGTTGCGCTGCGGAATTGAGAAATAAGATGCGACCTTTTAGGTCTGTAATAAAAATCGCTTCCATCGAAGTCTTGAGAATGAGGGAGACATCCTCTTGGGTCGGCAGCCAAGCCGGAGAACCATTGAAAGGATGATTGGAGATGGGTATGGCGGGAACCGTCATGCATCGACCTGCATCACCGTCACCTCACCGGCACAAAGAATACGATCGCTCAGTCATACCTTATCGGTACCTACGTGTATATTCTGAATTGAGAATACCGGAAGGTCATGCCGCAAGCGACCCAGAGCGATACGCCATTGGCGGTCGGCTGCGATCAATCCGAACTGCACGTTTTGTGCTCCATTCTGCCCGTTCGTGGCGGTCGTTCGCCGTTGCCATTGATCTTCGCTGCACTTCAATCGATCATGCGCTCAAGTCTGAGATCGAACGGCCGATACAGTTTTCGACAGAGTGAAAAGGGCAAACCACCTGAGAGGGTGGGACGCAAAGCCGAGGGACCTTAACAGGGACGGAACATGTTCCAGGGTCAGCCTAGCTGCCACACAATGAATGATCTGACCAATCATCTTCCTCCCATCCCCCGGTACCTTCCTCTGAATTCCAGTCTCAACTGAATGGAGGTGCCGCATGATTTCCGCTATCCATACAGCGCTCTCCGGCCTGACTGCCGTCGGCAAACAGATCGAGGTCATTGCACACAATATCGCCAACGTCAATACCGATGGGTTCAAGAAATCCAAAACAGAGTTCGTCGAAATCCCGAGCGGCGGCGTCCTCCCTGTTGTTGAGAAAGACGACTCATCCGGTCCGACCGTTCTTCGCGATACCGGCGGCAATCAGACCATGGTCGAGCTCTCGAACGTCGATCTAGGTGAGGAAGTGGCGCAACAGATCGCGGCTCAACGTAGCTTTGAAGCAAATCTCCAGACCTTACGGACGGGAGATGCCTTACTTGGCAGCATCCTGGACATAAAGAAGTAGTCGACGACCACGGCAGTTCGTCACACGCCATGCTGTAGCACTCAGAAAGTCGGCTATCTTTTGAACTTGGCCGATGTCTCTTTGCATGGACCGCCTACCGGCTTAGCGGCTCTTCATCATTCACGGACATAGCTTTCCCTCCGATCCGTATGCTATGTCGAAGCCATGGGTTGTCCTCGTGTCTTGTTGGTCATTCCTCCCTTGACTCAGCTGAACACTCCCTACCCATCTACCGCCTATTTAACAGGGTTTCTTCAGTCTCGTGGAATCGAGACCGAGCAAGCCGACTTGGGCATCGAGATGGTGTTGCGTCTATTCAGTCCCGAGGGGCTACGAACCGTCTTCCGACAACTTCACGGTCAGGAGGATATTCTCCCCAAGGAAGCCCTCTGCATGATGAGAAACGAACATACTTACGTGAACATGATCGGTCCGGTCGTCGCCTTCTTACAGGGAAAAACTCCTGAGATCGCCCCTCGCTTGATTCAACCCGGAGTGTTGCCTCAGGGCCCGCGATTCCGAGGTCGCAGGAAATTTCCACCCACCGTATCAATGACCGATAGGGCCAAACAATGGGCCACGTTCTTCCTCGAAGATCTCGCCGATTTGGTGCAAGCCACTATTACGCCGCACTTTGCCTTGAGCCGATATGCCGAGCAAATCGGGCGCAGCGCCTCATCGTTTGATCAGATCGCCGCAGCGTTGGCGGAACCACCGAGCCTGACTGATGAATGGCTCCTGGATTCATTCTGGAAACATTTCAACCTCGTCAATCCATTGCTGGTCGGTCTCTCCATACCGTTTCCGGGTAATCTCTATGGGGCATTCTGCATTGCAAAGTCGCTCAAGCAACACCACCCCGACTTGCCGGTGGTGATCGGCGGCGGCTATGTGAATACCGAATTGCGTCGGATGGCCGACCCTCGAGTGTTCGATTATGTCGACTTTATTACGTTCGACAACGGTGAACGGCCGCTCCTCTCCTTAATTGAATATATTTCCGGCTTGGGCTCGCGCCGATCGTTGTGCCGCACGATGTATCGCCAACACGATCGTGTGGTCTACGCCGATGATCCCTTGTCACGCGACTTCGCGATGGACGACATCGGTTGCCCCACCTACCGCGGCCTGGAATTGGATCGCTACCTGACCATTCTCGACAGCACCAATCCGATGCATCGCCTCTGGTCGGAAGGTCATTGGAATAAACTCACCGTGGCACATGGCTGCTATTGGAAACAATGCACCTTCTGCGATATAGGACTCACCTATATCAGTCGGTACGAGATGACACCGACCGAGCGGCTCATCCAGCAGATCGAGCAACTTGCCGCCGAGACGGGCCGACGAGGGTTCCACTTCGTTGATGAGGCCGCGCCGCCATCAGCATTGAAGTCGCTGGCCCTTGCCCTCTTAGAACGACGACTCGATATCACCTGGTGGGGAAATATCCGCTTCGAGACCGCTTTTTCACCGGATCTTTGCCGTCTTCTTTCCGCCTCCGGCTGTATCGCAGTAACGGCAGGGCTTGAGGCGGCCTCGGACCGGCTACTGGACAATATGAAGAAAGGCATTACCGTCGATCAGACCGCGCTGGTCGCCGCCGGGTTCAAAGATGCCGGTATTCTGATCCACGCCTATCTCATGTATGGTTGTCCATCGGAGACGATTCAGGAAACCATCGATTCCCTCGAACGAGTCCGCCAGCTTGTCGCCGAAAATCTCCTTCAATCGGCCTTTTGGCATCGTTTTACAGTCACCGCTCACAGCCCGGTTGGGCTGGACCCCACTGCCCATGCGGTGCGCATTCTCGGACCGGAATTTCAAGGTTTCGCAGAAAATGACCTTCTCCATCACGATGACGGAGTGGAAACGCCGATCTGGCTCGGCGAAGGACTGCGACGATCGCTCCTGAACTACCTTGAACGGCGGGGGCTCGACCTCGACGTCCGCCAGTGGTTCGATGATGAGGTCCCGCGCCCTCATGTCTCTTCCACATGGCTCAGACACCTGCTCAAAAAGCGGACGATCGATGACCATTCAGACTTAGAACGGCGTTTGGTCTGGCTCGGTGGAACAGTGGCTTGCGAGCCGACCGGAAAGGGATCTGCCCTGAGGGTGACCGGCACTCGGAAGAATCACGTCATCACACTTCCGGAACCAGAGGCCCAATGGTTGGAACAATTGATCAGAGACGCCACCCCGAGGCAGGCATGTCAGACCTATCCGCATATGCGGGAAACCTGCCGACGGTTTCCAGGAAGTGAATCAACATTCAATGCTTTCCTGGCTACCTCTTCGTGGAAGAAAATCCGCGGTGCGGGACTTGTGCTCGTGTAATTCTCTCGAATCTTTCTCTGCGTTTTCAAAAACCAAGAGCCGGAACCCAGCGTGCTGGGTTCCGGCTCTTGGTGGAGAAGAGACGTTCTCGTGACGAGAGCTGCTTAATATTGCAGCTGCAGCGCCACGTGGAACGAATCGACCTTATTTCCTTGGGCAGTTGGCCCATAGTTACCAAAGACACCCTTGGTTTCGATATCGCCATATCGACCATAGGCAGAGATACGCGCATTGTGGCCGGAAATGATGTAGTTCACGCCATACTCAAATTCCTGCCGCATGGAGCTGTACAGCGGACTGACGCTCGTGAACCGCACATAGGGTTGGAACCGTCCGATGCCGATCTCATTGGGAATAAGGTATAGGCCATAGGCCGTCCAAGAGTGCCCGTTGAATACGCAGAAACAAGTCGTAGCCGCAGTGGGAGTCGCAGTGAAGGCGCC
>JAICUC010000124.1 GCA_025936075.1 Nitrospira sp.
GCATCGAGTTTTCATGCGCCGATCTCGAATCGACCGCTCAGAAGCTCGTTGAAAAACGATGGCCGGTTCCCAAAAATGACCGAAGAATCACTCTTGCTCCTGAACGAATGGACGGTTTGACGATTGGATTCAGCCAGTCTCTCACTTGACGATCAGAAAAGCGTTCAACGAAACGGGAAACCGTCGCCGGCTTGCATGTCGGATGCTCTCGCAAGCCTAGCCGTGAGTCCCTCCATGCGCTAGAATTGGTGTCGTGAAACACTTTCTCAAGAACGCTGAAGATCTTCGATGGCTGATCGGGCATACGGGCGGCTTCCGTGCAGGATATGTGACCGACGTACAGATGTCCAAACGCCGCCTCTTCGACGAAGGTTCCGGACGGGAGGTGCCGGCCGGTACAACCGTCTCGGTGGCCATCCGATATGAGATTCGCGGGATGGTGCGAGTCGCCAAACTTACCATGACCGGCGTAACGGATTTTTCTATCTTCGAGCAGGATGGCGCCGATTGTTCCTCTCTTGGCATCATTCAGACAGAGTTCACCGCCGGAAAACTTCGCTTTTGGTTCGATCCCCAGGGAGAGCTCTACGTGGTATGCGATGAGGCCTATCTGGAAGAAGTGGTCACGCCGCTCGTGATGGCTGACCAGGCGGCTGAATTGGCTCAATGGGCGTTTCAAGGTCGAACGGCCGAAAGCCCCACAGTGCAATGGATGTTGCATGAATTGGATCGAGCCGGTCTGCCCTGTGCATGGCATGAAGCGAAGCGGGCTGTCCCGATTCACCCGGCGGTGCAGTGGGAGGGCGATCTGATTCCGGCCGGCGACTCTAAGACCGGCAGGGACAACATGGTCCATGTCATGGCCTATAGTCTATTGGAGGGACAAGGTTTCGGTTTGATGCTAAGAGTGTTCGGGGTTCAAGATCCACGGATGAGCCGAATCTTCGAAGTCCTGGCCGATCAGATCACCCAACATTTTGCGGGGGATTGCCTCGTCGGCACGACGATCATCTCAGGCCGCGAATGGGAAGGCTGGTTGATTCGGGAGCGCCAGGTACGACAGGACCGGTGAGAGAGGGAGGAGTGAAGTTGATCAGTGCGCGTGTTCGGCGGAATAGTGCGCGTTACCGTTGCTGTTTGCAAATCCGGCTGCACCGTTGCCATTCATATACCCCGCGACAGGGTGCGCTCCGGCGTTTCCGTTAGTCTGTTTGCTCTTTCCGTTGACACATTCCACCAAGGCCCAAAACCGCAATGGATTGACCCGCTGTTTTCGAGCAATCTCCAGAGATGTTCCCTCCAAAACGGTATTCAACGACAAGTCCGTTCGCCAGCCGAGGTGTTTGGTCAACGGAGAAATCACTTTTTCCACGGCGGCAATGACCTTGTTGCCGTTGCTGAAGTGGTTCAGCATGATGATGCGGCCACCCGGGCGGCAGACTCGAATCATCTCATTGACGACTTTGCGATGGTCGGGGACCGCCGTCACGACATAGGCCGCAACCACCGTGTCAAAACTGTCGTCCTTGAATTCCATAGCGCCTGCATCCATGCGATGAAGCTGGACGTGATCAAGGCTGTGGGTTTCGGCCTTTTCCTTAGCTTTTGCCAGCATTCCTTCGGACAGATCGATTCCGACAATGCGGCAATGCCGCGGGTACATCGGAAGGGCAAGGCCCGTCCCCACTCCCACTTCGAGAATCCGTTCGTTAGGCTGCACATTCAGATTCCGGATGGCCGATTCACGCCCTTCATGGAACACTTTGCCGAAAACTTTATCGTAGAACCCCGCGTAAGAGGTGTACACTCGCTCAATCTTATTGGGATCCATGTTTCCTCCAAACCTCAAACGACTCGCGTCCTGCGTGCCCCGTAAGGTGCAGGGGCGGGAGATCATCATCTCGGACACGGGGGAAAAATTAAGGCGGGAAACTTAAGTGGTGAAGATGCCCCGCCCGGAACGTAGCTCGGCGTACTCTAGCCAATCTCATCTTCGCGAGTCAACAGGTTCTTGGAGAGTACGAGATGAAATACTGCTTAAAGCCACAAGGGTAGAACGGTGATTTCATCCCTTTGTCTCCTTGATTCATGCCCTGTTCCTATGTGATAGCTACGTTTATGGTGCTGGCCGGCTTCTTCGCAGTGATCTTGTTTATCGGACTGATCGTCGGTGATTGGCTGTATTTTATTCGACTGACCCCGGATGCCATTCGGTACGGTTGCCGTGTCGCGAGCAATCCGGATCAGTGGCCTGGAACCGCACTCACGACCCTAGGCGATCGGTTCACCCCTGAAGGTGTGCTGATGCTTCCTCATGGAGTGGCCTGGTTTTATCCACAGTTGTCGCAGATCGCAATCCGCCCTCAGTATCGATTCTTCTCCATGCGGTTTCGGACCGCCTGGCCGGTGAAAGGGCTGATTCATCTTTCGCCGGATGACCAATCGCTGAACACGCAGTGTGAAAAACGTATGCCATGGTCCTCGGCCCTCATGACGCTTCTATGGTTTGCGCTCGTCTTGATCGGATCCCTGACCTTCGTCGCGCAGTATGCCATGGATGGAGGATTCACTTCACTAGGGGGAACTCTTACGGGCGTGGCGGTCATCGCCCTTGCCGCTCTCGTGCTGGCCTTTGGACTCGTCACAGTGGCCTTCGCGTATCGGCTCGAAGACAGCCGCCTCATGAAAGTGTACGGCGAGTTGAGAGACGCTGTTGCGCTTCCTCTCTCTTCCTAATCTGATCGGCGTTCTTCCTTACATAAGGAACAAGTTCAAGAAGTGATCGTATTCAGTCGGCAAGTTCAAGGCCGATCGGTGACGAGCGAGGCCGGCGATGATGCCGCGATGCTTTTTGGCGAGGCCTGATGCGTCAAAAGCCAGTCGGAACTGCTGCCATCGCAAGGCAGGATCGGAGACGATTCGAACTTGTTCTTCTTTCGGCAGGGCATGCACGATAGTCGTCAGTGTTCGAATGGCCTTCTCCACACTTTCGTACGGAGGGGCCAGTTTGAGCTGGGTATAGAACGTTTCGAGGTGCCGGCGGAATTCGTCTTTGATCGCTTGGAGTGGATCTGGTTGAGTCGATGCAGCGTCAGGCATGGTATTTCTGACGATGATACGGTATGAACAAGGGATGGAACAACTCTTTCACGGGAGGAACGCATGAAACGAATCGTTAGTGGGTTGCTTGGCGCATTCGCGGTGACCGTTTTAGTCGGGTGATCCTCATATCATCACCATCATGACATGATGAACGGCGGCAAAAGCGAGGCGTATTGGCAGAAGGGCCAACAAGACATGGAAGGGCTGATCAATCGAACCGTGAAAGACCCCGATAAAGCGAAACAGGTCAATGTGCTCGTCGGCGAGATCATCAAGGAGCTCAAGACGAGCCGCGAACAGGAACGGGCCTATCACCGTGACATCTACACCTTGAACGCCAGCTATACGGCGGCACCCGAGGAATTTTCAAAAATTCTCAATGAGGCCGACATTCAACGGATGCAGAGTTCGGCCAAGGTCCTGAGCCTCCGGTTCAAAATGAAGGATCTGATGACCGCCGATGAGTGGAAGGCACTTTCAGACCGCATGATCTCCTACAGCGGCCGCTATCAACATGGAAGCGCTGGGACGAAGACGGGCTATTAGGAGTCATTGTCGACGGTCATGGGTTAATTGGACGGACCGTGATGCTAGCTTTGAGTCTGGAGCCTGGCTTTTAGTGGAACACCGGTCCAAGTCGTCCCCGCATCGGTGGAACGATAGAGCCCACTGCCATTCGTGCCGGCGTAGAGCAACTGCGGATTCTTAGGATTCATGGCTAGGGCACGAATGTTGAGTGTCACAATGCCCTGGTTCTCCGCCTGCCATGTCTTACCGCTGTCGGAACTTTTCCAGACTCCTTTCGGGCCACCGACATAGAGCTGCGACGGCTCAGTGGGGTGAAGGAGAATACTGCTGATAAAGGGGTCGGAGAGGGATTGCCCGATCCGTTCCCACTGCTCACCTTTGTTCGTCGTGCGAAACAGTCCCTTCGTCGTTCCCGCATAGATAATGTCGGGGTTCGTCCGAACGATTTCAATCGCATTGACACCCAACGCCATCGAGGCCATGAGTTCGCTCTCCGGAATCAAGCCGTTGTTGATCCGTTTCCACGACGTGGCCCCATCATCCGAACGATACATCCCGCCCGTCGTTCCTCCATACAAGATAGTAGGGTCTTTGGGATTGATGGCAATGGACGTCACGATGTGGACTTCCTTCATTCCGTTCATCCGTTCTTCCCATTCACGGCCCGCATTCCTCGTATGGAAGGCGCCCACGGTCGTTGCGATATAGATCTCCTCGCTCAACGCGGGATGGAACACGAACTGATTCACGAACGAAACATGCTCCTTCAATCCGACATTATGAGGCAGCCAATGTTGGCCGCCGTCCGGACTCTTGTAGACCGCATCCCCCATCGTGCCGGCATAGATTGTGGCCGGCAGGAGAGGATCAATCGCCAGCGTCGTCACCCGGCGTGCGCTGAAACTCGGGAACCGCTCCCAGGTCCCGCCACCATCGCGGGACTTGTAGACGGCGTCATTCGTGGCCACGTAGAGAATATTGGCATTCGTCGGATGGAGGGCGATAGAAACGATAGATTCACTCTCCTTCTGGCAGCCGAGAGAGAAGATCAGTAGCCCGAGCAAGCTTAATTTAAAGAAGATAGGAAGCAGCTTCATTGTGATGGCCGGACCTAATCATAGCGGTTGGACGGCAGTCAAGGCGAGGCCCTGCCGAATCTGAGGACTCGCTCACCAGTTGCTACATTCATCACGTTATAGAGCAGCCCGACTCCAAGGACGCCCACCCTTGCTTTTTATACGCCATTGGCGTACAGTTCAGGCGTGTTCACATTCATCGAATCGTCTATATTCCAGAGAGTACTACCTTCTTATCTGGACGACGATGAGTATTCCGAGTTGCAGCAGTTCCTAATGCACCATCCAGAGGCCGGAGATGTGGTTTCCGGTTCGGGCGGGGTTCGGAAAATGCGCTGGTCTCGGCCGGGAACGGGAAAGCGTGGCGGGCTCCGGATCATCTATTTCGTGCGGTACCGACCTAACGAGTTCTGGATGTTGACGCTCTATGCAAAATCAAAGCACGAGAATGTGCCGACGCACATTCTCAAACAACTGGTGGAGGCAGTTCGAAATGAGTAAGAAGCTAACCGGCAAGGCACTCGCCAAATTCGAGGCTAAACGCGATGTGTGGCAAGAAGTCCTGGACGGCGTACGGGAGATCAAAGCTGGAGGGGGCAAGAGGACGAAAGCTAATGCCAACTCGTACGTCGCCCGCGTGCGGATCAAGAGCGGACTCTCGCAGGCGGAGTTTGCCACAGCGCTGGGCGTTTCAAAACGCACCCTGGAGCAATGGGAGCAAGGCCGTCGCAAGCCGTCCGGCGCCGCGAAGCAACTGCTGAAGATTGCCGAACGCCATCCCGAGGTCCTCGTTGAAGTAGCGGCGTGAACGGCATCAGTTGGATTCACAAGCAGGCCAACTAAGAGGTGGAAAGTGAAAACCGCCGTTCTTGACGTTCGTGCCCCCAACGAAGCGACGGCGGATTTTGTTCGTGTCTGGAAAATCGGTAAGGGAATGAAGTCCGCCCGCATTACCTTCGCCACACCGGAACTGCTCTGGAAAGTGCTGACGGCGAAGCGATGGCAGTTGCTGAAGGCCAGGTGTGGAGCCAGCCCTCTGTCGATTCGCGAAGCGGCGCGCCGCGTGGGCCGGGATGCGAAAGCCGTCCACACAGATGTGACGGCGCTGTTGAACGCTGGAGTGCTCGATCGTGTCGAGGATGGTCGGGTAATTTTCCCGTTCGACTCAGTGAAGGTTGAGTTTCTCCTCCACGCTGCATGAATCGTTATGCCATCCGCGCTGCGAAGCGGCTGTTGAAGAGGGCTGAACGCCATCCGGAAGTTTTTGTTGAGGTGGCGGCATGAGCGGCTTCGATCTTCTTACGCGAGGCGATTAAGCGGTTCCGATGATGCGAACAAGATACGCCCCTTAATTCTGACCTTTGCGAAGAGGGCCGCAGATCTTTACTAAAGCGTTTAATGGCAGAATGCGTTTAACAATAGAGGATGATTGTACGTGACATTCTTTGGTTGGGTCGTTTCCACGTTTTCCTCTGCAGGACTTATCGCCGCCTTAGCATGGTTATTTCGAAGCGCCATTGAAACGCGACTCCGAGCGAGCGTTCAGCACGAATTCAATGAGAAGCTTGAAACATTCCGAGCAGATCTGAGGAAAAGCGAAGAGACGTTCAAGGCAGACCTCCGCGCGAAAGAAAGTCAGATCGAGGCCTTGAGAGGTGGCGCACTATCAGGACTTGTAAGCAGGCAGACAGTGCTCGATAAGCGTCGCTTGGAAGCTATTGAACAGCTATGGGACGCAATAGAAAAATTGTCCCCCCTCAAAATGCCAGCCGCCATGATGGCATGCGTAAAATATGAATGGGCTTTAGAACAGGCAGATCAAGAGCCGAATGCTAGGAAGTTCTTTGAAACAATAGCGAGCACATGTCCCCCTGAAAAGCTTCAAAAAGCTGATGCTCATAGGTCTCGTCCGTTTGTTTCCGACTTAGCTTGGGCTTTGTTTTCTGCCTACCAGGCGATTCTTGGTGGTAGCTTAGGCAAGTTACAGATTCTCAAGAGTGGACTTCCTGGGGACCTATTGAAAATCGATCACATAACCGCCGCGACTAAGGCTGCACTACCGACGTATAGTGCCTACATCGATAAGTATGGCGATGCAGGCTGTTACCAGCTACTCGACATCCTAGAAGCTGAATTACTGAAGGAGTTGCGGCGGATTCTGGCCGGAGAAGAGTCTGACAAGGCAAGTATAGAGCAGGCAAACAAAATCATGCTGGCAGTTAGCAAGATACAAGAGCAATCTCAAGCGCTGGAATCGAACGTCCTTGACCAGAATCTTAAGAGACCAGAAATACCCAGGCCTACACCGTTCTCATAGCAGTGCTGCAGT
This sequence comes from Nitrospira sp., assembly GCA_025936075.1. GTDB lineage: Bacteria > Nitrospirota > Nitrospiria > Nitrospirales > Nitrospiraceae > Nitrospira_D. The sequence continues at coordinate 7,036 of JAICUC010000124.1, forward strand.
CGAAGAACTTTGCTTCGTAGAAAGGCCTCATGATTTCAAATCGGCGCGAACAAAACTTCCTGAGTGTAGTGCTTGTGCTGTCGACAAGGGGAGAGAAGTCCGCAGCATTACCTTCGCTACACCCGAACTCCTCTGGAAAGAGCTGACAGCAAAGCGATGGCAATTGCTGAAGGCCATGTGTGGGGCTGGCCCTTTATCGATTCACGAAGTGCGCGTCGTGTAGGGCGCGACGTGAAGGCCGTCCACACAGATGTGACGGCGCTGCTGAACGCCGGCATTCTCGATCGTGGCGAGGATGGTCGGATCATTTTCCCGTTCGACTCAGTGAAAGTTGAGTTCCTTCTCCACGCCACATAAATCGCCGTGCTGCGGGAAGCGCAGGCCGCCGCGAGCCGTCCGGCGCCGCAAAACAGGTCCGAGGATAACCGCATCCCGAATTTTCCTTGAGTCGTGGCGCGAGCATCCTCAGCGGCTCTTCGCACTGGGGGGTCAAGCAAGTGGTTCCACCGACCCAGCTAAGGAAGCTTTGGCTGATAATAATTAGGCGTTTCAGTAGACTCGCGTCCAAGATCATGAGATTGAGGAGTTCAGCGCTGTATCCCTCTCCAGGACGCTTCTATCATGGCCGAACTCGTTGAACGCATCACGGTCAACCCGGAGCAATGTGGCGGGCGGCCCTGCATCCGTGGAAGGCGGATTCGAGTCGTCGATGTCCTCGATTTATTAGCCGCAGGTCTCTCTCAGCAACAAGTCCTTGAAGAATTGCCGGACTTAGAAGCGGAAGACATTCCGGCTTGCCTGAGGTTCGCCAGCAACCGACTCAATCATCCCATTCTCGCGGCGTGAAGATCTAGGTTGATGCGCAGCCCCTCCCCTAATCGCTCAGTGGCTCAATTCGACTACAGTTCGGAAGCCATAGCAGAGCTCATGCACGAGGAGCCTGAGCGAAATCGGAATCACAGCGTGTGGCATAGCATTGTTGAGCGTCTCTAAGACTGTCTAAGATCCCAATATAACCTCTTTAGCTAAATTCGCCCCAAGAGCAGCGATGATGATATATGGTTCTTCATCTTTCTTTTGGTCTTATACAGAGCACAGCTGAGACTTTAAATTTTGTGCATATTCATCAAATTTTCGAAGGGATAATGCCCACGTGGGTAGCTTAGCCATTTTCATCACTGTGCTCTCTGGCGTTATCACGTTTGTCGTGGGACAATTGATAACCAAATTAGTGCTTGATCCTGTCCACGACTTAAAGAAGACCATCGGTCAGATTTCTCACGCACTTGTCGAGCGAGCAAATGTCATCGCCAATCCTGACGTGTCGTCCAAAGAGGAGAAGAATGAAACTTCGGTATTGCTTCGCAAACTGTCGGCAAGTCTACACACTCATCTTTATCTCGTCCCGGCATATGTGACGACTTGTCGAATCTTTTGCCTCCCTTCGAAGAAGAAGCTGCTTTCCGCATCCACCAACCTTATCGGACTATCCAATGGTGTCTATAGTGGGAATAGGGTAAGGGCCGACGAAATGAACACCAAGCGAATAGAAGCCATCTGCGATTCACTAGGCATTTACATTGCCGACGGATCAAGATGGCCGAGGGACCTCAAGTGACGACAAATCTCTCATGCGAAGCGGCACATCTATAAGCTATTGGAATACTTATTCTGCCCTTTAAAAGAGGCGCCATGGAACTATTCGTCGTATGCGTCGCCGTGTTACTGCCTTCGGCCTTCACGCACTAGATTCAGCTCGGCACGCTGCTGATGACGTGATCGCGCCCTATCTTCCGTGTAATCTAGCAATGGATTCACCGACGGCACGCTTTAATCCAGCCTTCTCTTGGTCTGCTCTTCCCTCTGTGCTAGAGTCCTGCTACTTGCGTATCCCTAAGGAGGCCTAGCGATGAAAATACATTCGGCGGTCGGTCTTTTGGTTGTCCTAACATTCA
>JAICUC010000348.1 GCA_025936075.1 Nitrospira sp.
ATCAGGGTGATGCCCATCTGTTGGTTGTATTGATAAATTTCCCGCATGAGCCAATACCCTGCGAACGGCAAGGCCAACAGACCAAACACGCCGATGAAATTGCCGACATAGCCCATCCAATCGTAATGTTCCCGATCCTCAGCGGTCTTGACCGACAAGTATCGGACTCCGGCGTACGCTCCGCAAATGTATCCGCCAAGCACGATGTTGGCGATGAATCGATGGATGTTGATCGGCCACCAAGTCGGATTCCACGTCGCAGCCCAGGCTCGCTCAATAGCCGTGCCTTCGGAAATCACGACCGGGCTGGCCTGAAACGTGGCCCAGGCATTAGGCACAATCATGATGAATAGGGCGAAAAAGTTCAGCAAGAATCCCAAAAACACATGCAACGTTTTCATCCTGCCATGCTGCATGGCGTCCCACCCATACCAATACAGATACAGCGTGGCAGTTTCGAACAGGAACAGGAGACAGTAGAGTAAAAAGGATGGAAAGAAGACGTCCGTCAAATAGTTCATGAGCTTGGGGTAGAAGATCACTAAGATAAACAAGAGAATGCCGCCGAACAGGGCGGTGGTCGCGTAGGCCGAGGTCAAGAGCTTGGTAAACTCCTTCGCGAGCTTGTCATAGCGCTTCTCTCCGCCCCTCCACGCGATGACTTCGCACAGCCATGCGAAGATCGGGACGCCTAAGACGAACCCCGCAAGTAAAAGGTGCAGTTGCGCGACCACCCAGACGAGATTCCGACTGCCGATGTAGGGGATATCACGATATTCAGTAGGGCCGGCCGCAACTCCATCCGCCGCGAGACCGAGTGAAGGGAAGACAAGCCAGCCGACCGTCAACAAGAGACCTGGGAGCCATCCACCGTGACCTCCAACGGCCCGGAAAGCTCGCTGAATTGTTCCGACCCCTTGTTGTATGGCACTCACCTCATCACCTCGCAAATTACGGTTTCGTATCGGCAGAGGAGTCCTTGGCTGTTCGGCTTTCGGCCTTCCCCTTGCCCTTGCCCTTTTCTTTCTGACCTTTTGTTTCTGCCTTGTGCCGTTCCATCTCCTCAACTTGCGCCGCAAGCGACGCAATCCGTTGCGCATTCTTGTTCAATGATTCGATCGGCTTAAAAGCCGGTTCGACCTGTATCTCGGGTTTTTTACAGCAGTCGTGCGGATTGGGCGTCGTCACCGGAAGGATGGCCCAAAACACCAACGACAGGACCACGCCGGCACCCGCCAATGAAGCCAACAACAACCCTTGATCGGTCGGCACGCGCATCAAATCCCAACGGGTCACGATTCCTTGATAATTTTCAGACACCGGACGGGAGTTTTCCGCCATGCGTCGAACGATCTGTCCAAGTATGGAAATCCCGATGACCGCCAGGACGATCAGAACCGCGGACGAGATGGATCCCCAGATCGTGAGCTCGAGACCGATACGTTCCGCGATGGGAAGACCGGTGTCGAAGAGATGTCGCATGCTGTCCATTTCGGCCATCGAGTGCGATGCGGTGATGGCAATCTCCGTCACACGACTGACAATCCACCAGAGAAGCGGAAGAAAGAAAGTTCCAATAAGCGCCGTCCTCCACCAGATTGCAAAACCAAGCCCATCGTGGGGCGGCTCTTTCCGAAGCCGTTCCAAGAAGAACGTTCGCCCAACCAGTCCGAGCGCCCAGATGTCGACAGGGATGGACATCCCAAAAATGAGGGGTAGCCCGATCCCTTCACCGAACTGCGTCTCAAAGACGGCGATGATGATGGGCGCGGCGAAGACCGTGACGGGACTGGCAAACAGCATTAAAAAGGCGAGACCGAATCTTCCTTCGAAATGCACCAATCCCATCGTCATGGCAAGAACCGCAAACACCGCCTTAATGGGAATACCCGTCCAGCAGGCAGGCCACAGGATACCGAACCCTATCTTCGTCGGCGACATCGATTCTCGTTCTTCAGCCATGGCGAAACGTGTACCAGGATCAGTCCAAGAACTCTCGGTTAATCACGGATGCAACCGTGAACAAAACGATCACGACCATGATCGCAATCCAGCTGATGAGGGCGATCGGTCGCTTGAAAATATTCCGCTCGGGATCCTTGTCGATGAACGGTAGTGCGACGAGCAACGCCATGAAGGCGACCGGCAATGCCACGGCACCCAAAAATTGACCGAACTCACCGGCGAACAGCTTCAACCTGAGCAATTGGAAATAGAACAGAAAATACCATTCCGGTTCGGGATGGTAGTCCCCTGGATCCGGCGCCGCCTCATCCAATAAAACGACCGGCTCCCAGAGAGCCAAGGCGCAGATTCCTACGAAGACGAACGCCATCCCGACCATATCTTTCCAAATTTGACGGGGAAAGAAATAGTCGGTTTTCGCTTTGATTTCCTCCACCGTACCAGTGAAGGGTCCCGCAGGTGCGGCCACGCGAAACAGGAACAGATGCAATCCGGCTAAGGCCATGAGCGCCGCCGGAAGAATCATCACATGGAGGACGAAGAATCGGCTCAAGGTCATCTGCCCGGGAGTCGGCCCACCTTTCAGAAATCGGGCGATAAAATCACCGATAATGGGAGTCTTATCCAAGATTTCGACACCCACTGTCGTCGCCCAGAACGCCCGTTGGTCCCAGGGCAAGAGGTAACCCGTAAAGCCGAAGGTGATCACCACACCAAACAGGGCCAATCCGACAAGCCACAACAATTCTCGTGGCTTCTTGTACGCCCCCCAGAGAAACACTTGGGACATGTGTGCCACCACACAGACGACCATCGCGCTGGATCCCCAGAAATGATAGCCGAGCAGGAACCACCCATAATCGACATCGTGAATAATATACTGCGTACTGGCATAGGCATGGTCGGCGGTCGGCACATAATAGAACATGAGCAAGATGCCGGTCAGAGCCTGCATGGCGAAGATGAACAACAAGATGGATCCGAACACATAGGCCCAGCGGGAGCCGCCGGGGATCGGTTCATTCAGCATCTTGGCCTGCATTTCCTTGAGACCGATGCGTTCGTCAAGGAAAGCGACAAGCTTTTCGATCGCGCTGGGCCGATGATCGGGAATGACTGTCGATGATGATCGCTTGCTATCCATGCCGCCAGCTTTCAAATGATCCGGATTTGTGATTTCGTACCGGCCTTGAACTCCATGTCGATGATCTCGACGTCTCCCGAGGTGGAAACCTTTATGGGCAATGCGTCAAGGCCACGAGGCGCTGGGCCGTCGAGTACCTTCCCCGCGGCATCGTAGATGCTGAGGTGGCAAGGACAGAGAAACACTTGTCCCAACGTCTTATGCTGTCGCCACTTGAATGCGCAGCCTAAATGAGGACACTTACCGGAGAACGCCACATAGGGAGTGTCTTTCTTGTTGGTCCAGATCGTCTTCCCTTTGGCGTCTCGAAACTCCATGTCTTTGTCATGATACACTCTCTCGAGCAGCTCGGGAGTCGCTCGGAGGATCCAGACATTTTTATCGATTTCGCTCTCCGGCATATAGACTTCTTTGACCTTTTTCTTGTACTTGAACTGCACGCCGACGTCGTCCTGCTTGATCTTGCCGACATTGCCCACGTTCAACCAGTGGTTGTCGAAATCCGCATACATCGGCTTCATCAAAAAGCGGAGAATGGGGTACGCGATGGGTAGGCCGACCAAGAATCCG
>JAICUC010000091.1 GCA_025936075.1 Nitrospira sp.
AACTGTCTTCTTGGATCTGCCCGTTGTGCTCCCATCGCAGGTAGATGCTGTCGCCGAGAATGATCATTTCCGACGGGACGGGACTATTGGCCGGTACCTGTCCTTCAGGATGGAAGACGAGCGTATTTTTTTGGTCTTCGTGGTGTTGGTGATTATGAATGGTCCATTGCCAGGTTCCGCATAGACGAGCCCGGCCTTTCGTCTGCCGGACACGATCCTTCCAGCCATAGATATCCCACCAAGCGGCGGTCGCCCGCTGACTGGCTTCAAATATCGTACGCTCGGCCGCCAACAGCAGGTCGGTGTTGTGCGGATCGGAGGGCGATTGAGAGTTCCGAAGGGACTGGTCCTCTTGGGTAAGGGGAGATAGGCCTGGAAGCGAGATCGTCCGGCTGTGGCCGCGTAACCATTCTTGTCGTGCTGCAGGGAGTGAGAGCGCGGCAGGAGAGGGGCCTGTATCATGGCGAATGGAATCGGCAAGCTGCCATGTGGCCAGCGCCGCCATCAGTTCATGGACGGACTGGGATAATTCCGTCAACCCCAGCTCTTTGACCATTTTACTCGGGAGTCTCTTGGCTCCCAATGCTCCCGCTGCATCTTTGAGTCCAAGCGCGGGCCCGATTTCCGTGGTGAACAGTTGCAGGGCTCTCTCGTCCGAGTCGATCGTCGCCAACTGGTCGCCCCGTTGACTCACCACGTCGGTTATCAGGGAAGGAGACACGGTTCCCTCTGCCACGGCGAGAGACGGGGCGAGCACCGGGAACATCATGATCAGGAGAAAGCCGGTCACGGCACGGCGATAGATCGAGAAATCTTGGTTCCGGCCGGGAAATCGTCCGATCGCGACCCGGGTGGGAGGCTGATGGTGCACTGCGGAGCGACGTTCGGTCATGTTCCTTGAAAGCAAGACTTCAAGAAGCTTGCGGTTCGTTCCCAGGCGAGGGCCGAACTGTCGGGATCGTAGGCGTGCGGCTTCATATCATTACAGAAAGCATGGGAGGCGCCGGGGTAGAGATGAATTTCGACCCGCTTGGCATAGTCGACAGAGGCGCTGCGCAATTGCTCGACGTCGTCCTGAGTGGCCCAGGAATCCTTTCCTGCTTGGTGATACAGCACCGGTGAAAAAAGGTCTTTCAGCAGCTCTTTGGGAACGACCGTCTTGCCGTAGTACGAGACGGCCGCGCGCAGCCGTTTCCGATGGCAGGCAAAACGGAGCGCGTAAGACCCTCCCATTCCATAGCCGACGACGCCATGGATATTTCTCTTCACGCCGTTGTGTGTATTGAGATATTCGCAGCAGGAATTGATATCCGTGATGACATGCGCGTCGTTCTGACGTTCCAGTAGAGCGGCCGCGACGTCATCATCGGCGGTCACCATGCCTCCCAACCGGCCGTAGAGATTCGGAATAATCACCGTATAGCCTTCACAGGCCAGCCGGGCGCCCAGATCTTTCATTTGCCCGGTCAATCCCCACCGGTCATGCAGCAGGACGACTCCCGGATAGGTTCCCGGTTGTTGTGGCCAGAAGAGGAGGCAATCGACTTGATGTCCCTTCGGCATCTTGCTCTTGAAGTAAGGGTCCACCATCTGATCGGTCAGTGTGGGGATCGGCACGCCGCTTGGGAAACGGGCTGTTCCGGTTCCAATCTGCGCGAGTGTGAACGGTGCCGTCTGTGTGGACATGGTCGGGATGCTCTACCGAAGAAGCTTTGAGACGAACATGATCTTTCGTTACTATATGAAGCCGCTTGCGGGAATGTCAAATCGGTGCGAGGGCATCATGAGCAATGAGTGTATCGGAGTGGGACTGATCGGTGTGGGTCGCCATGGGGCCCGGTATGCCCAGCATCTTGTTCAGGATCTTCCGACGGCTTCCCTCAGAGCCGTGTGTCGGCGACATCCGGAACAGGGCTTCCACATATCGGGGGCCGAGTCAGTCAAGGTCTACGGCGACGCTCGATCGCTCATCGCCGATCCGACGGTCGATGTGGTCGTCGTGGTCGCTCCTCCCATCTACGCTTCCGACATCTGCGGACTAGCCGCCCAAGCGCGTAAACCTCTGTTGATCGAAAAACCATTGGCGACGACGGCACCTGATGCTCGTACGATGGTGGTTCAGGCTTCCGAAGCCGGAGTTCCCTTGATGACGGCGCAAACCCTCAGGTTCGATCATACGATTCAGCACATGAAGGCGTTCCAACCTTGTATCGGACGTTCCCAACAACTGGATCTCGTGTTCCACATTGAGAGACGAACAACGGCTCCCGACCATGCCGACGGCTACGGCAAACGAGGAGCCGTGCTGGAAATCGGAGTCCATATGCTGGATCTGGTTCGATTCCTCACCGGCGAAGAAGTCCAGCATGTGCAGTGCACGATGGACCGTCATCCACCGAGTGCGCCGGAAACGAGGGCTTTTATTCATCTCACCACGGCCGGGGGAACGGCCTGCCGGATAGAAATCGCACGAGTCTTGACATCTCGCACCGGACGCGCGGCCTGGATCGGTTCACAGGGGCGGATAGAAGCCGACTGGATGCATCGCCGAATTCGCTGTGTGGATCATACCGGTGTTGAGACAATGAATGCCGAACCTCCTCCGTCGCAGACCGTCCTCCACACCCTGAGGGCCTTTTTGCAGGCGGTGAAAACCAATTTCCCCATGCCCATCACGGGGGAGGATGGGTGTCGCGCCGTGGAAATCGCCGACGCCTGTTACCGATCAGCGCAGGCCGGAGGCAAGCCGATGACGCTCCCGCTTGAACCTTAACCGTAGCCTTCTCGGCAAGTCAGGCAGCGAAGCCCGCAGGCTGTTCAAAAAGGTCAGCATCTCACCCGCCCAGGCCCTGGCGCGCCGAGATGCGCCGTTCCACGAGCAAGGCCGCAGCAAAGGTCCGCGACGCGAAGAATAATGAGGCGCACGTTGCGATGAAGAAAGAGCGTCACGTTTGTGAACGCCGCCGAGATGGAGAGGCGGCAGTGTCCCGCGAGAACGCCGCTGGAGGCCTTTTTCAACAGACTGCTAAGGTTCCGCCACGATGTGAGTGTCGGTTTCTTCGACGCCGTCGATCGAATGGATCTTCGTGATGACGACATCGGAGAGAGCCCGTTCATCTTGTACGTTGATGAAGACAAAAATATCCGGACGGCCGAAACAGGAGTGAGCCTGCTCCACGCCTGGTATGCGTTTCAGCGCGCCGACCACGTCTTTGGTTTTTCCCGCTTTCACTTTGATGAGAATGTAGGCTCGCGTTGCCACGTTATCCTCCTTCTGGCAGGATGCTGAAAAAGTCCGCCAGCAGCGTTCTCGCCTCGCTCAAAGGCTCAACGTACCGAAGTGTACGCCTCACCTTTTCGCTTGCTGCGGCCTTGCTGGACAGCCTTTTTGAGCATCCTGCTGTTATTCTTGCGTTAGCACTGTACGGAAAATTCCAACCATATTGTCACATTAACTGAGTTTCTGGGTGTCATCGTTCGAGAAGCCCGCTTCGCCGCGTGGCGAGGTGAAGCGTATGTAGCACACACTCTCTCATTGTTGCGAGCTACGAAATACACTTCACGAGATACATGATTCACTGTCCCGCTGCTCCCGGCATGGCCATTCGATGGTGAGCATAGACCTCTTCAAAATGTTGCCCTTGCGCGGCCAGCGCCGACCGGCTGTCTCGTATGAGCTGCATGAATCGCTTGAAATCATCGACTGATAGGTTGAATTGTCCGAAGCCGGTTGCCAGCCGCTCCAGCTCTTCCGTGGAGGCGCGCTGGTCCGCGTCCGCGAGCGCTTCCAATAGTTCTGCGGTCCATCCGCTTGCGCGAAATCGTTCGAACAGGGCGGTGGCCTCTTCGCCGTATGTATCGGCAAGGGCACGCTGCGCAAAATCCTGCACAGGGCGGTCCGTGCCTTTTGCGAAGGCGGATTGAAACTGAATGACGGACTGAATGATGCGATCCGCCTCCCGGGTGCCTTCCGGTGGGAGCACCTGCGCCTGTTCAAGCGTCGCGAGAACCGCCATGGCCGAGCCGACATGCGGCGAGGCGCGCTGTGGCCGCTGCACGGGGATGAGAGAGAGTTCGCCCGCCGCGAGCCATGAAGAACCGTATTCGAGGGGAGAACACAGTACGAGAGAGAGGCTCATGGCGAATGCCCGGCAAGCCTGGTGGTTGAGTCGCGACCGATTCGAAGGGATTGTTCCCTCTGGGGCATACCAGAGGCGCATGGGCGGATTATACAGAGTCGATGGGAGCGGTGCCAGTGAAGATCCGGCAATCGACCTATATATTGAAACCCCCTTAGAGACTTCCTATAATTGCCCGGTTTGCCCGCGATCCAAGCCCACGTTATGCATGACGGTTTGTGACGAAACTGCCCGGCGTATCGTTGGTTGCCAGAGAGGCGTTCATGAATAAGGTGGGCGAGATGAGAAAGGCAGTATTGTCATGCTCGCCAAGGTGAGGAGCGCGGCACTCGTCGGTCTCGACGCGCATCTTGTGGATGTCGAGGTCGATATCTCCGGCGGTCTTCCGCAATTCTCGGTCGTCGGGTTGCCCGACGCGATCGTCAAAGAAAGCCGGGACCGAGTGCGCTCCGCGCTGAAGAACACGGGATTTCATTTTCCTGCCAAACGAATTACGGTCAATCTCGCTCCCGCCGGCGTCAAAAAAGAGGGATCGGGACTTGATCTTGCGATCGCCGTCGGGATCCTCGTCGCCGAAGAAGTCATCCCTCGCTCGGGGCTGGAGAATCGAGTGCTCGTCGGAGAGTTGTCGTTGGACGGACGCGTGAGACCGATCATGGGCGCACTCTCTTTTGCGCTCGCGTGCCGGGCCGGGTACGAACTCTTGCTGCCGGCCGACAATAGTCCTGAAGCTGCGCTGGTGGACGGTGTCAATGCCTATCCCCTTCATAGTCTCACGGAAGCCGCGGAGTTTCTGAAGGGCAATCAAACCATCGTACCGAGTCGGTCGAACCACGACGTGCTCGAGGCAGCCGGGACGACGGAGGATGAAGACTATACGGACGTCCGCGGGCAGGACCATGCCAAGCGGGCTCTGGAGGTTGCCGCGTCCGGCGGGCACAATGTGCTGATGGTCGGTCCGCCCGGTTCCGGTAAGACGATGTTGGCACGCCGACTGCCGTCGATCCTTCCGCTGTTGGAATCGGAAGAGGCCATTGAAACGACGCGTATTCACAGCGTCGCCGGGCAACTCCCTCCGGACCGGCCCTTGCTCACGGTGCGCCCTTTCCGCGCTCCTCATCACAGCATCTCCGATGCCGGTCTGGTCGGAGGAGGCACGGTTCCAAAGCCCGGCGAAGTCTCGCTTGCGCATAACGGCGTCCTGTTTCTGGACGAGTCTCTTGAGTTCAAACGGGGTGTGCTGGAGGGATTGCGGCAACCGTTGGAGGATGGACATGTGATTCTGACCAGAGCCAGCGGAACCCTGCGATATCCCGCCCGATTCATGTTGATTGCCGCGATGAATCCTTGTCCGTGCGGATATTATGGGGATCGAACCAGACCCTGTATTTGTACCGGCATTCAGATTCGCCGGTATCGCGCGAAACTCTCCGGGCCGATGCTGGATCGGCTGGATATCCATCTGGATGTGCCGACTGTTCCGGTCCGAGAGCTCCGTACCGAACTGCCGCCCTCGGAAGGGTCGGCGGCAATCCGATCGCGTGTCGTCGCGGCTCGGGAACGTCAGCGGCGGCGTTACCGCAACGACGGCATCTATACAAATGCGCAGTTGAAGCCTCGGATGGTAAAGCGGTATTGTGGGCTCGATCAGCCGGCTCAAGAGCTGCTCGAACAGGCGATGGCGAGGCTGCGACTGTCGGCACGAGCGCATGGGCGTATTCTTCGAGTCGCGCGTACCATTGCCGATTTGGCCGACTCGGATAAGATCGAGACCATGCACATCGCGGAAGCCATTCAATACCGTTCATTCGACCGCAATCCCGACATGTGAGGCTGTAGTGACATCGGTCAAAGTGTTTTTCTGGTGGTTCGTCGTGGGCGCGACGATGGCGTTGGCCGTCATCTTGGTGCAAGGCGGCATCAGAGAAGTGATGCAAGCTCAAGGATCCGTGTGGGAATTGAAACTGGTTGAGCTGCTGACCACGATTATAGGCGGAGGATTGCTGGGCGGCTGCATCGCGTTGATCCTCGATCGTATCAAGAAATCGTAACGGCGGGTCTGAATTCCTTCCTCAGCGCGCCCCGATTCCGCTCTCTGCACGTCCAAGCGACTCCTCTCTGCTTCGAGCCATGTTCACGCACCGGGATGAGAAAATACACTCATTCAAGAAGCCGATATGTGGACGGAGGTTGCGTAGATCACGAAATAAGTGTATAAAATCACGCCATATTCTGTCCGTCGCGGTGAACGAGTCACACTCTTCTATGGCGCTATTCCATAGCCACATGCCGCTCCGGCGTTCGCTATCACCCGGCTCTTCTTTGTATGCATTCCGTAATCGTCTTCAAGTGCCGTGGAGTTCCTGCAGGTCGGGAAGGTAAACGATGCCGCGCAACGACCAAGTCGTTCGACACCTCATCCTGCTCCAAAAATTGGAATTGTCCCGGCACGGGCTGACCTTGGAACAACTCGCGGAAGGATTCGATCCTTCTATCACTCGGCATCCGCGTACGTTGCGTCGGGATCTTGAGGCGATCGAATGGGCCGGCTATCCTCTTTTGACGGAACGGATCGACGGCCGCACGCGTTGGAAGCTCCTCGGCGGCGCTCGACATGCTCCGGCGCTCCGCCTGTCTCCCACAGAGCTGATGGCTCTGACTCTGAGTCGTTGCCTCATCGCTCCGCTTGAAGGGACCGCCGTCCATGCCTCATTGCATTCCGCCTTGAGTAAAGCCTCCGCGGCGCTGCCGCCCGAAGGGCTGACGTTGGTCCATCGACTCGAGGACACCTTTTCCGTCGGACTCGGTCCGCATAAACGCTACAAGCATCACCGCGATGTCGTTGAGCGCGTCACCCACGCCATCACTGATAAAAAACGTATTCAGATGCGCTACGATTCCGCCTCGCGTGGGCGCGTGACCCGCCGTGAAGTCGATCCGTATCGCCTCTGGTATGCCTCCGGCGGGCTGTACCTGATCGGCTATTGTCACTTGCGCAAAGAGCCGCGCATGTTTGCCGTCGAACGGATAAAATCCGTCACCCCTACCGAGCTTCCTTACCAAATTCCCTTGCATTTCGACTTCGATGTCTTCGTGGAAGACTCGCTCACGGTCATGCGAGGGCCGCGCATCGAGGCGGAACTGATCTTTGAAAAAACCACCGCCGCTTGGGTCAAAGACCGGACCTGGCATCCAAGCCAACGGCTCACGCGGCTGCCGGGCGGCAAGCTGCGGATGACGCTGTCTGTCGCCGACAGCCGTGAACTCGTCGGGTGGGTACTCAGCTTCGGCAGCGGGGTTCGCGTGGTGAAGCCGGATCGTCTGCGGGAGGCCGTTGAGGGAGAGGCGCGACGCATTCTACGAAATGGGCAGTGAAAACCTCAGGTCGCAGGAGTGTAGAGGTGAAGCCCGGGGATTTTTTTGAAGTGGGTGTCGAGGCTGTAGACGCGGCAGTTCTTCTCGATGGCCAACGCGGCGATGATCAGGTCGGACATTGGCAGAGTGATGCCTCTGCGGAGGAGAGGCGCCGAGAGGTCGCCGGCCTGCGACCATGTGGATCGAGTGACCTCATAATATGGTAGAGCAAGGAGGGCATCGGAGAGCGACGCTCGTTCAGCGGGCATGCGGCACCCCTGGAGCAGCTCAGCCAACACGACACCGACCAGCACAACCTCCTCGGCGTCGATCAGTAAATCGAGCGCGGCCTTTTCCGGTGAATCAGGACGGTTGAAAAAAGGAATCCAGACGGAGGTGTCAACGATGACCATGTCGGCGGCGTTTCAGAGAGGCTTGGCGGCGGATCTCGGCCTGCTCCAGCTTGTTCCAGTCCAGGTCGAGATGGAGTGTACCGCTCAGCGACTTCAGCCGTTCCAGCTTCTTTTTGCGGATCAATTCCGCCGCGGCCTGATGAATCGCATCGGTTTTGGTCGTGGCGGCCGTCACGTCCATGAGTTCGCGAATCAGTTGTTCATCCAAATTCAAGGTCGTGCGCATGGTCATCGTCTCATCAATATGCCTGTATCGTATGCATAGGAGGTGCAGATGTCAACTGTTCTCATCAGTGCTTCATCACTGCGCCCGGATGAGAATAAACCGGAGAAACAACCGTCGGGAATGACCTTGGATGTCAAAGGCGGGACGGAGGGCTTGGCTTGAAGAGGCGATGCAAAACCTAAATTCAGCACAGAAAATCCTCGAGGGACATGGTATTACGGAAGTTGACCTCGGATGTCACATCGTTGTGTGAGACTAGGCCATCACGAGGAGGTGGCTATGCGGAACGCAATATGGGCAGCCATGACGCTATTGATAGGAACCACGACTGCCTACGCCGACATGGGTTTCGACCCGCGCTACGAGCGCGAGTACAACATCTTCAATCCCGTGAACAAATACCAGCCGGATAATCCGCTCAACCCGGTCAACACATACGACCCCGATAGTGCTTTCAATCCGGTCAACCAATACGATCCCGGCAATCCCCTGAACCCGGTCAATAAGTACAATCCCAACAATCCGTTCAATCCGATCAATGAATACCACCCGGACAATCCGCTGAATCCAGTGAACCAGTACAATTTCAGCGTGCCGTTCGCGCCGTTGGATGGGAAGCGGTCGAAGGGCAGGGCATGGTGACGACGGTCACGGGACGGCGGGACGTTTTACCCTCCGGCACCGGCTGCGCGGAGAAGGAGTCGTTTTGAAAAACATCCGGTTGAGCCATGATGCGAACTAGGAGCGAGGAACAGCTGAGCCGGTGCGATCGGGTTCCTCTACGGCGCCACGTAGAGCCGATATCCATCGGTGTTGGGCATTCGACAGACGACAGACGGCAAGGATTCCTTCGACAGCGGAAGCGGGATAGTCCGTGGGATTGATCTGTGCCGCGCTCACATGGAGCTTGCGCAGCCAGATGGGCGGATTGTCGGGGTCGAACGCCATGGGGCGATTGTACAGGAAGCAGCGGAAAAGGCAAAGGCCACGACCGCGAGCGTGGTAACAGAGGAAAGAACTCCATCATTTCCATGACGCAAGCGCTTGAATGATAATCGCAAATATGTGAATATACACGCGAAGAGGACGAGGCGACATTGCCGAGGACGCGGGTTGTTTTCTAGCAGGAACGAGACGGTCATGTGCCGGTGCTGGGTGGTTGGACACAGTGCCTGCAAAGATCCAGGCCACCGCTTCATCAAAAAGCGTGAGGTGTCGGCAAAGGACATTGACGTGGCGCTGGAAAGAAACGACTCTCTGAGCAAGATCCGCGCAGGCATACCTACCGGGAGGAATACCCATGACAAAACGAAAACGCGCCATCACGTCGGATGCCGCCCACATTCTCTACCGCCGGTATTACGAGGGGAGACCGGAACGTGTGCGAGGGTTGGAGGCAGCGCGGGCCCAGGACAGTGTGGCACGAAAGCTCACCGCCTTACGGCTACGAGCGGGACTCACGCAACGGCAATTGGCCGATTTAGTCGGCACGACGGCCTCAGCCATTTGTCGGCTGGAAGATGCGGACTATGAAGGCCATTCCCTGGCCATGCTGAACCGCATCGCAGCGGCCTTGAAACAACGGGTGGAAATTCGCTTTGTTCCGATCGCGCAAGGCAAAGCGTTGAAATCGGCCTGATGCGTTGCGAGACGCCCGACAATCCTGTGAATCCGGCGAACCGGTACAACGTCGACGTGTCCTTCGCGCTACTCTAGAGTGCTCGACCGGAGAGACCATCGTGAAGCTCACAAGCTTGGAGGCTATTCTCACTGTTCTGAAGCAGCAAGACGTTCGCTATCTCATTGTCGGCGGCTTAGCCGTGACTGCGCATGGCTACGGCCGATTGACCATCGATGTCGATCTGGTCGTGCAGTTGCAGACGAACAACATTCGTCAGGCCTTACAAGCGCTGTCGTCCTTGGGATACCGACCGGTGGCGCCGATTGCTGCGGAGCAGTTTGCTGATCCGGCGATTCGGGAAGTGTGGATTCGGGAGAAACATATGGTGGTATTGGGATTGCATAGCGCACAGCATCCCGAAACGCCGGTGGATATTTTCACCACCGAACCATTCAACTTCGATGAAGAGTATCAACGCGCATTGGTCGGGGAGATTGCTCCCGGCCTTCTCGCCCGGTTTGTCTGCTTGGAAACGCTCATCAAGATGAAAGCCGCCACCGGACGCGAGCGAGATCAAGATGATGTACGGACGCTCAGACAGTTAGGAGAGAGAAAGGATGACGACTCGTAAAGACGCCTTCGACCAAAAAGATGGATGGGAAGCACACCGTATGGCTCAGCTGCAACGGTTCCGTAAGCTTTCTCTGCGCGAGAAGTTAGAGGCGGTCGAGGGCATGGCCGACGTAGCCCGACGATTTGCGGCGATGCGGCGGGAAGGAAAGTTTCAATCCAGTCCACGACCGACGGGTATGGGTATGCAGGCATCTGAGTCTCCGATTGATGAGAGGAAGTAGGAATAGAGGAGAGTCTCTCAGGAAACGCATTCACAGTGTGAAACATACGTACCGCGAACAACTACGGCGCTGGGCGCAATTGCCGCTGGAAACTATACGGTTACGAGCGGGACTCGCGCAACGGCAATTGGCCGATTTAATCGGCACGACGGCCTCAGCCATCTGTCGGCTGGAAGATGCGGACTATGAAGGCCATTCCCTGGCCATGTTGAACCGCATCGCAGCGGCCTGAAACAACGGGTGGAAATTCGCTTTGTTCCGATCGCGCACGGCAGAGCGTTGAAATCGGCGTGAG
>JAICUC010000232.1 GCA_025936075.1 Nitrospira sp.
AAAGAAGAGTGCTTCATACCGATATTGCAGATTCGCAATGGCGTAGTGCCGGGGAAAGAGCTCATTGAAGGCCACGCCATGGATCATTGGTAACGACACGGCGTCCCATTCATAGCCGGTGGGGCGTCCAGGAAGCCGGAACGCCGTAAATCGGTCCAGATCCTTCCCGATGCCAGCGTGGAGGCTGGAGACCAACCGGTGTTTTTGACTCTCGACGAACGGCAGCCCGGAGGCCGCCAGCAGATAGCCGCTGAGGGCCAGATACGTGCGGTCGTTTTTGAAATCGGGGGTGTCAAAGGGTGGCCCTCCCCACGCCGTCCACTTGAGGCGATGTCCATAGATCACATCGCCTCCCAGCGTGATCCCTTCATGGGGTAATTCCATGAGGTTACGAGTCAAGGCATCGATACGAGCCTTGAAGTGAAGCCGTCCTTCATAGGTGTCACTCGGCACGCCATACTGGGGCGAGGTATGGCTGGTGCCCTTGAACCACCGGAACCCCGGCTCATAGGTCAGAAAGAGATTGACGGCGCTATCTTGTTTAAACGGATGAATCGGAAGACGGTACCCGAGTCCCACCCCACCGAAGAGGTAACTCCATTCAATCTCCGTGGCCCGAATCCGTTGCCCTTCCACATTCTCCGACCGTCCGAGCGGGGCGATAAAGTTGTTCCAGGTAAAGAGCACGGTCCAGTTGGGATACGACCGGAGCCCGATCGAGTACGTGAGGTCATTGACGACGCCCGAAATGGTGCCTCTCAATCGGCGGTTGTCATCATCCCAGTTGCGCCACACATAGAGTGCGCCAAAGGGCAGCACTTCGAGCTGGGCGGGGCCTTCGGGGATCCACTGCAACCCAAAGCTCGCGGCGGTGACGGAGCGGCGATCTCTCGGTTGGACATGAATCTCCTCTCCAAACAGCTTGGTACGAAAGTCTCCCCCCGCCAGCGGAGTCGGCTCCTCCATCGGGGTGGGTTCTTGGGTTGCTAACTCGGCCTGGCCGATCCCGGCGATGAGAATCGCAAGCCCGAACCCCCGTACGGCGTGAGTGAGGAACCGACACATATTTGTTGGAGGGACTTGTAAGCCCATCACTCCCTCTCGCATTCAGTCGCAACGCCGCCCATGGCACTCTCCATTTGCGCGAGCTCATATATCAAGCTGCCTGTGGACAATCAGTATTTCCAGATTCCCCAGCCTGTCACGATGAGAACAAATTGGCAACACGGCTGTTCGGCCCAAGCTGGGGACTGAAAGGCCGTTGTCTTTCTTGCTAAGTCCTCTATTGTTTTATGGAGATCAGATTCAGGGAGCTTCATGCGCGCGCGGCTATTCATTTTCACTGCTATCCTCGCCGGGTGTGCCGCCTGCACGCCGCAGCCTCGCGCTCTTAGCGAAAGCAAACAGACGTTCCGGGATGTCGCGGTCAAAATTTGCTGGGGTGAGCCTGCCGACTGCAATGCTTCTTCACCGGGGGACCGGGATATCAACGACCATGGCCGGAATCCGCCATGATGAAAGCAGCCGTTCTCAACAAAGGTTCTCCCGTAAAACGAATTCTGTGGCTCGCTCTCTTCGTGCTGATACTGCTCGCATCCTCTCCTGTCTTCGCCGCTGATTACTACGTCGCCACTACCGGCAATGACTCGAACTCAGGCACGCAGGCCGCGCCGTGGCGGACGATTAAACATGCCGTGGACAAGATGGTCGCGGGATATACTACCTACGTGAAAAGAGGTATCTACAATGAAGGGCTGATACGGTTCAGCCGTTCCGGCACCGCCTCCGCCCCGATCCGGCTGCTCAATGCTCCCGGTGAATTCCCCATCGTCGATTTTGGCGTCACGGAAAGCAACCGGGTCGTGCACCGGTTTGATATGTACGCAGGAACGACGACACCAATCGGCTGGATCACGATTGAAGGAGACCTCTCACCCAGATAAACGATCTGGAAGGGGCTCTGAATTTGCTAGGATGGAGTTGTAAAGCCATGACTACAAACAATCCAGTAACGTATAACGACGCCGAAAAGCGCTATGAAATGCGGTTTGGCGACCTGGTCGTCTATGCCAACGTACGCAGGGATAAGAACACGCTTATATAGATTATGTTTTCGCGCCGCAGGAATTACGCGGCAAGGGTGCGGCCGGGGAATTCATGAATAGATTGATGGATGTTGCGCGCGCGGAAAAACTGAAGGCAGTGCCCCTATGCGGCTATGCCGCCAGTTGGCTCCAGCGGCATAGCGAGTATCAGGATCTGGTTTCTGATTAGTACCGGTAATTGTCCTCGGTGAAATCTCTTACTTTTGTCCCGCGTTAGAGAAAAACTATATGGAGTAATTTATAGCCATAGACGCATCCCATCAACCCCACTCCGCAGCGGCCGACAGCCCCGAATAACCTGTGAGGTTTTTCACAGGAAGTATTGAGCCATGCAGCGCAGTTGACCTCTTGAACGCCTCTATAAAGAGGCAAGCCCTCTCTCATCAAGAATTGAGTCCGCGAGCAAAAGGCGAGAAGACGCATAACGAACTACTTCAGAAGCTCTAACCTTCTGAACGCGGATAATAATTTCATCTTGCGCAAAAGTCGTTTCCAGCTCCTTTTTATATTGTTTCCACCACGGCTTGTCTAACTCCTCGGTCATAATTTCAAAAATCACCATATCATCATGTCGGGCGTCATCCTGTTTGTCCTTCCATAAGCCTTCGGCGGGGGCGCGGGTATAAGCCGTGAGTCCTCCGAACTCTTTTGTGAGCGTCTTGCGGATGCGAGTGTAATGACCTTTTGGGAATGGCTTATCGTTGTTATTGCGAACCGGAAGAAAGATTTGTAGCAAGTGCATGCAGATGTCCTTTGCAGAGGCTATTTTTTTGGCGTGGGTTATCCCTAGCATAGATCTCCAGCATAGATCTCCAACGGAATACATTAGAGCTGGCCTAGAGTTTTCCCTTATTGTCGTAATCGGGACAAATCGGCATTAATGGCAGTCATGAGAGACGATACCAGCGGAACTGAGACTGTCTGGACCGCTTCCAGGCCAGAGCTGTCTTCGCAACGATTAAATCAATCCTTAGAAGCTGATGTCTGCATTGTGGGAGCCGGAATCGCCGGACTGTCCACAGCCTATTGTCTGTCATGTGAGGGCAAATCGGTTGTGGTGCTTGACGACGGTCCGCTCGGTGGGGGAATGACGGAGCGGACGACCGCCCATCTGTCGAACGTCATTGACGATGGGTATGTTGAAATCGAACGCCTGCATGGCGAGGAAGGCGCCCATCTGGCAGCCGACAGCCATACTGCCGCGATCGATCGCATCGAAACGATCGTGACAACGGAACGGATTACCTGCGATTTCGAGCGCGTCGAGGGCTATCTCTTTCAATCGCCTGAACAATCAGAGGAGCAACTCGAGCAAGAACGATTGGCGGTACTTCGTGCGGGCGTCGATGTGGTGCGCGTCGAGGATCCGCCGGTTCCCGCCCTGCAAGGAGGAACCTGCCTTCGATTCCCACGACAGGCCCAATTCCATCCATTAAGGTACATCACCGGTCTGGCGCAGGCAATTGAACGGCATGGCGGGCGAATCTTCGCAGGCTGCCATGTGGAGGGGGTGAAGAGCGGGAAACCATTACGGATTGAAACTCGACCCGGTCATGTCATCACGGCTCAATCGGTTGTCGTGGCAACGAACACACCCATCAACGATATGGTCGTTGTGCACACCAAACAGGCACCCTATACCACCTATGTCATCGGAGCGCGTGTCCCGAAGAATTCTGTCCCCACCGCGCTGTACTGGGATCAGGCTGATCCCTACCATTACGTCAGAATCCAGAAGGGAGCGGCAACTGGCGGCCAAGACATCTTGATCGTCGGTGGTGAAGATCACAAGACTGGACAGGCGGACGACGGAGAAGACCGCCATCAGCACTTGGAACAGTGGGCCCGGGCACGGTTCCCTATGATCGAACAGATCGAATATCGATGGTCGGGGCAGGTCATGGAACCGATCGATGGTCTGGGATTCATTGGTCGGAATCCCAGCGACGCACCCAATGTTTACATCGCCACGGGTGATTCCGGCATGGGCATGACGCATGGGACGATCGCCGCCATGCTCATTACGGATCTCATAATGGAACGCACAAATGCCTGGGCCACCTTGTACGATCCCTCTCGTAAGTCGCCGAAAGCGGCCGGAACCTTTGTTCAAGAAAACCTGAATGTGGCCGCGCAGTATGGAGACTGGTTGTCGTCAGGCGATGTCGAATCTGAAGATCAGATACCGAAGGGAACGGGGGCGATACTTCGGCACGGGATTCAGAAGATAGCCGTCTATCGGGACGAAGGGGGAGAATTGCATCGCTGCTCGGCCGTGTGCCCACATCTTAAATGCATTGTCGCATGGGATTCCATTGAACACAGCTGGAATTGTCCCTGTCACGGTTCTCGATTTAATGCGTACGGCAAAGTACTCAATGGACCGGCGAAGTCCGATCTTTCTCCGCTTGAGACATGACTGCTTGACTGATTCTAAAAAGATAGTTCTCTCGAACGCTGTCCCGAAGTATGAAAAGATTCTCTTTGTCGATTTTCTAAGTTCATTGTCGCCTACCTCATCTGCACTACTGGCATGAATGGAACTGTCTCTCAGGATGTTCTCATACAGGTGGGGCTCGCCCTTGCCTATTATGCGACTCTCGTGGTGGTCATGCGACTCGCTGGCAAACGGCTGGCGGGGCAGACCACGACATTTGATTTAGTGATCCTCATTACCATCAGTGTCGTACTGCAGACGACGGCGCTCCGCGAGGGCGTCCTTAACGCGCTCGTGTTCATCGCCACCGTATTCGGTGCGCACCAGCTCCTCGCCATGGCCTGCGCCCGCTCCACCCGCATTCGCCGAATCGTGCGTAGTTGTCCCAGGCCTCTGATTGAGAATGCTCGTGTGGACTACGAAGCACTGGAAAGCGAAGGACTCTCCTATGAAGAACTCCTCGCGGGGTTGCGGAAGCTCGGCTATTCCTCTCCGGAAGGAATAAAAATAGCCACGCTCGAAGAGACAGGCCACATCAGCGCGATTCCTCTTGAGCGCGATGAAGCGGCTCATCCCACGAAAAGAGATTTCATCTCCCCTTCCGCTCAGGGAGAGTCCTAGTGGTGAATCACGCTACTGACCGATAGGAGTACTAAGGAGTCGTCCCATAGGGTTTGTCTTATGCGATATTCATATGGAGGTCCCAATGGTGGATACGACAGCAGTCGCAGCCAGCGTCATCGAGATGTTGAAAAAGGACCACGAAAAAGTGAGCTTGAAGTCCATGCCGATTTGGAGGAAAGGCTCATCTACCCGGCGATTCGCGAGGAAATCGATGAGAACGAGATGATGAATTGAGGCGGTAGGGGAGCACCATCTTGTCCATGTCCTAATCAAGGAGCTGAAAAAACTCAAACCGAAAGATGAGGTGTTGCAGGCGAAGTTCAAGGTGCTGAGGGAGCTGGTGAAACACCATATCGAGGGAAGAAGAAGGGGAGATGCTCCCTAAGGCGCCGTGCCGCCCTGCGCAGTGGCCTCATGAGCAGCAACAGCCGCAAACGAGCCCGTAAGAGCTAACGCGCATAGTGCTATCGTAATCTTCCTCATAAGTAACCTCCTCCATTGTTCAAGTGAGACTTTGAGCCTAGCGGCTCAGAACAGCGATGGCCACTAGGCAAAGGCGCAGTGTTGCGCGAATGTGGTAAATACCCGCACGACCTCACTCGCCAAGGCGGACAGTTCCAGAGCCTGCACGACCACACGACAGGTCGAAATGTGAGTTTTCCTCGCCCGGTAATACATTCACCCCTATGATGAGCGCGGGAGGATTCAC
>JAICUC010000430.1 GCA_025936075.1 Nitrospira sp.
AAGCGCGTGGATGTGTTCGTGAACCGAGGAGAAACGATCCCATTCGAGACCCTTCACATCGCGGAGGCATTCGCCGCGCGCATTATCAGTAAAGCGGAGGTTAGCATCGTCTGGCACGGCGCGTTCCCCGCTACCTGGAAAGGCGGCAATCGGGTGATGGTGGTCGACGTCATCAGGAACGTGCCGCTCTCTTACCGTCGAGGCGATCTCGGTTATGCACTCGTCTTCGAGGGTATTCACATCTCGGTCTTCTACGAGCGGATCCGCCAAGTCAATCGAAGCGCGGAGGCATTCATCCTGGCGCATGTTCTGGCGCATGAGATTGTACACCTTCTTCAAGGTGTCGATCGGCACTCTGACGCAGGACTGATGAAAGCACATTGGGATTGGCGAGATTTTTGGAATATGAGGCGGAGTTCCCTCCCGTTTACGTCGGAAGACATTCGGTTGATCCGGGAAGCACGAGCGTCCTCGCCTTCGGACGGGTATACGCTGCTGTCGTCTGTGAGGTAACTGTGCCGGTATCTGGCACACCGCGCTCGGTTCATTCCCGATATGAGCCGGCTCGAATGGTTGAACACGGACGGTAAGTCGCCGGGACAAGTAGGCCGATCGCCCAATACTGGACCCTGCGGATGTCCCCCGACCGGCCGCGAATAGCTGCCTCCGGGCTCGGGTGATAAGGATTCGGTGGCCAGCCGTGGGCGTGATTCCTGCATCTGATATTTTGAGGAGCTTAGTGGGCAACGGAGGAGGCAAGGTGTCTGAGGATTCACGACGAGAATTTTCAAAGGGGGCTTTGCGCAGCGCCGCGCTCGGATTCCTGGCTGGCGGTGGCGTTGAAGCCGGCGGAAATCCGCTGGGGCTGCCGATAGGATGTCAGACCTATCCAGTTCGGAAGAGCATCGCCGCAGACTTTCCGGGAGCGCTGAAGGAGTTGTCGAACGCCGGATTTCAATCTATCGAGCTGTGCTCGCCCGCGGGCTACGCCGAATTCGCCGGGATTGCAAAGTACACGCCGCCCGAGTTGCGCAGATTGTTGACCGATATGAACCTCCCATGCGTGAGCGCTCATTTCACCATGCACGAATTGCGTAGCGATGCACCCGGCAGAATCGAGTGGGCGAAGTCGCTCGGGCTGACGCAGATGATCGTGCCGACGCTTAACGGACCGCACAATCCAACTCTGGATGATGTCAAGCGCCTGGCAGATGAATACAACAAGCTGGCGGAACAGTCGGCCAGCGCCGGCATTCAACAAGGGCTGCATAACGAAGAGTTCGAGCTCTCGACCGTAGACGGCAAACGAGTATATGACATCCTGTTTGAGCTCTTAGACCCAAAGCTGGTCAAGTTCCAATTTCAGGTCTCAACAGTGAGCCGTGGTCTGGATGCGGCTGATTACTTTACCAGGTATCCGGGCCGATTCATTTCCATGCACGCACAAGGATGGTCGGCAGAGACCAGACAGATCTGTGCCATAGGACAGGGTACGCTTGATTGGCACCGCATATTTAGCGCGGCGAAGATCGGTGGAATTAAGGATTACTACGTGGAAATGGACCTGGAGAAAATGAAGGCCAGCGTTCCGTACCTGCGCAGCCTTCAGGTGTAA
>JAICUC010000106.1 GCA_025936075.1 Nitrospira sp.
ATCGTCGCGACCATGATTTCGGTCAGGGTAAAGCCTCTTTGGTCCTGGACCCATGAATTAGACAATTGTCTCATTGATGCCCCTACAGTTCCTTGCACACTTTCAGTAAGCCCCTATTCCGGTTCAATCAATGTTTGAAATGCGACAGCCCGAGTACGTTGGGTTGCAGCCCGCTCATTCCACTGCAACCGTACCGTTATTTGTACTGCGCTCGAATCGGATCTCAGCGGGAGTACCGGAACGGCCTGTACCGTACCGCGTGCATTCAATAGGTTGGTGGCCAAGACCAATGTTCGCCATTGAGTGCAGTCGCCTTGGATTCCCCTTATCGCGGCTAAGGATGGAGCAACCGAGAAGAATGGTATGGGCGGCTGGGGAGCTGGAATTCCTCCCGCCAGACAATTTCCAGGACCGGTTGTATCCAAGTTATTGTAGGCCCAAGCGAAGCGCCGATTGCTTTGAATTCGTTCCATCATGTCGGCCGCGACATTGGTGACGATGGATAAGTCGTTGGCATCGACGTTCTTCGTAAAGGACACCCCTTGCATGGCGGCCATGCCCATGACCCCTACACCGAGAATAGCGGCAGAGATCATTACCTCAGCCAATGTGAATCCTTTTTCATTGCGTACCTTCATAGGTCGCCTGCCCTTCCTATTCATGATCTCTCATTGATGACGCATGGATTGATGGCTTGGCGGCACCATGTCACTTTTCCAGAAGGCATCAAGGAAATCGTATAGATCAGATTCGGGTCTCGAATGCTCTGCAGCTGAACCGTTTGCGTGGCGAGCGGTGTCGTACTTAAACCTCGAGGGGTGAAGCCGAGCGGATTTACGGGTAGGGGCGTTATGAATCGTACGTTTTGAGGAAAGGTTTCGGTGCCCAGAGGAGCGGTAAACGCCACGGTGTCATACCCCATTGGGGAACTGGCTGGTGTGGCCGCGATCATGATATTGCGACTGATCGCCGAAGAGCGAGCGAGGATCAAGCGGTTATAGAGACTAGTTGTTGCTTGATATAGCTCATGTTTTGCGTACATCTGAAGAAAATTTGGGACAGACAGCGCAGCCGCGACGCTCAAAATAGCCCCTACGATGGCTATTTCTATGAGAGTGAAACCTTCTTCGCTTGAACGAGACTTGCTCATGATATTTGCTGTTTTATTCATGGCGCTTCCTGATCGAGCAAGGGACATGCCGCTTTCAATGGGGCTCTTATTCCATGTAACCTCTTGATTTAGTGGCATTGCTTTTCATTCGCGACTGATGAGAGGCGACCATTTTTCGCCCTGATGCACGACAATTTTCGGCTTGTAAGCTGTACCGTTTCGTACTGTAGGTGACTATCTTTTATTGATAGAACACACAATCGTCACTAGGCTACCAACAGTAGCTCAAATTGCCGGGGGGACATATAGAAGATGTCTGGATTCCAACCGGCATAGGCTTGGAGATGTTCGATGACAAGAGAATTTCGTAAGGTCCAGCGGTTTGCCGTCCAGCTTCCCTGCCGATTTTGGAACGATGAAGACAAGTCGGACGGAACTGTCTTAAATCTTTCGGCGCACGGGTGTGCCATGACGATGGAGCACATTCCATCCGTCTCGACCTATGCTTCTCTGGATATCGATCTCCTAAACGGCGAGGGGCCAGCTAAGATTGAGCTGGCCGGAGTACGTTGGGTTTCCGAGCACCGATGTGGGTTGGAATTCATCCGTGTTCGCCCAGATATGCTCATGAAGCTGAGAACGTTCGCTTTGTTGCTGGAGCAGAACTCCTGACAAATTCAACAGGTCGTCTACCTCCCTACTTTATCGCAACGGCTCGGGCTTGACGATAGGTCGTCAGACCTTTTAGGACTTTCTGAATACCATTCTGCAGCAGGGTGACCATTCCATCCCGCATCGCCACGCTGAGAATTTCGGCTGTCCTCGCTTTGGCTTGGATCAGATTCTTAATTTCTTCTGAACCAACCAGGAGTTCGTGCAGCGCCACCCGTCCCTTAAACCCACTGTGATTGCAGATTTCGCAACCACGCCCACGATAGAGGGTTAAGTCTTCCGTATAAGAAACTCCCAGCTTGTCCCAGTATCGCGCTCCATAGCCTTGCACGAGTTCGTCATACTCCTGCTGAGTCGGATGGTACGTTTCTTTGCAATGAGAGCAAATGCGTTTGCAGAGGCGCATTGCCAGTACCCCCAACATTGCGTCGGCAAAGTTGAACGAGTCGCAACCCATGTCCAGCAATCGGGTGACTGTTTCTACTGCGCTATTGGTATGGAGTGTACTCATCACCAGATGGCCGGTGAGCGAAGCTTCTATCGCGATATCGGCCGTTTCTTTGTCTCGCATCTCTCCGATCATGATCACGTCCGGATCGGCCCGAAGGAATGCGCGCATCGCCGCGGCAAAGGTAAATCCGATTTTAGGATGCACCTGAACCTGTCTCAAGCCTTCCTGGGTGATCTCGATGGGGTCCTCCGCTGTCCAAATCTTTCGCTCATCGGTGTTGATATGTTTCATTATGGCGTGCAGCGTTGTGGTCTTACCCGATCCAGTCGGCCCTACACAAAGAAAAATCCCATGCGGACGCTCGGACAATTCCTTAACGATCTGCAAAACATCTTGGGAAAAGTCCATGGCCTCTAAGGGCATGGTCTCCTTTGCCGTGAGAAGACGCAACACCACATCCTCATTGTTGCCGGCAGTAGGCAATGTAGCTACACGCAATTCGATTTCACGATCCTTCGCCAATTTGTAGCGAATTTTTCCGTCCTGCGGTTTCCGTCGCTCGGCTATATCGAGATTAGCCATGATCTTCAACCGTGAAACAATGGCGCGTCGATAGACGGCAGGAATACGCATATAGGTAAAACAGCTTCCATCCACCCGGAACCGTACTGCCGTCTCCTTGCGATCCGAATAGGGTTCAATATGGACATCAGAGGCCCCTAACCGATACGCCTCAGCGATCACCTGGTTCGCGAGGCGCACGATGGCTGAATCATTTTCATCGATCTCTCCGGATTCGGCCTCGCCGTTTCGTTCGATGCCCGCTTCATCGACGAGTTCTCCGAGAATGTCGGTTATCGATCCTCCGTTGACCTGCCCTGTTGCGACAAGGAGGTATTGTTCGATATCCCGCCGAAGGCCGACGGAGAAGCGTATCGTCGTGCCGGGGAACGCGCGTCGTATATCGAGGCCTTTCTCTAGATCATGTGGATCATTGATGACAATGTCGAGGACCGTTCCCTGTCGTCTCAATGGAATCCAGGCGTTTCTTCTAAGATAATCGAAACTGAGGTTTTTCAAGAGGTCGGGATCGATGACGGTTCGTTCATCATAGGAAACGTGCGGGCATTGATAAAACTCACTGAGCGCCGACCCGAGTGCAGATTTCGGCAGGCGATACTTATCGAGCAAGAGGGTTTCTAGATCAATTTCCCGTGATAGAGATTCTTCTATTGCAGCATCGAGATCCGCCTGTTTGATAAGGCCGCGATAGGCGATGCAGTCTAAGAGACTGCGTCCCATCGTCATCTTGCGAGGTTGTTTGGCCATTGTCGACTTTTTCAGACTGGCTACCGAGAGGACTTGCCGTTTGTGATTCGTTTCAATGCCTTGCGTGATCATTCTATCTCATCCTTTCTCATTGACAGTTAGAAGTTGTTTTATGCGGTGTCTACTTCACACTGAGATCGTTCTTCGCCTATGGCTCAATATCGTGCCATCCAGGTACCAGGGGCACGATAGACCACGGGCAATCCACGATATAAGCCACGACTGAGATCGTGGTCATACCACACCTCCACGCTGCTTCCTGAACCGGTTGACGTAATTGTTCCACCTGCTGCTATTGCTCCGAATAATCTGACTTTCCCGATGATCGTGATATCGCCACTTGCGTGGAGCACGCCGTTGAAGTGCATGCCGGAAAGTTGCACGGGTGTCCGAACGACATCCTTACTCTGGTCTATTGGTGGAGGGCTAAGTACCCCGACAGACTGTCCCGACCCAGTGGGAGCAAGCACAACATGGCCTTGCACTACCGCCAGACCTTCAAAGTACGGAGCCTGCAATCTGACAATCCCGAGGTTGTCCGGACGAGGAGCCGTCTGATCGAGCGTGTCAATAAATATCAGACCAAGCTGATCGCCGTTTCCCTTTGACCGAAATATTTCGTCTGGGGAAATGCCGCGTCCTGGTTCTACAATACCTTGCGGATACAGAAGACCCTCTCGATCAATCGCGAAGTAACGGCCGAATTTTTTTGCCACTCGCTTTATGTGGTCATAGGGCCACTGATCGAGAGAAACTCCAGGAATTGGGTTCTGGGCCATGTGAAGGTTACTGGGAAAACTGGGAGTCTGATCGGATGGTACGTGTGTCACCTGAACCGTCCCGCCTATCCATCCCTCCATCCATCGATCTTCTCGTTGCGTCATTTCGTCATAGGCTTGTCCTGTTACTGGAGCAAGCGCGCTCCTCAGTGGGATCTCATCAGCCTGCGTAAGGATCAGATCACTTCCCACTTTTAGCTCACCCCAATGCACAGAGACCGGTGATTCACTTCCTGGCTGGAAGCTGCCGAGATGCCGGCCCACTTGCACAGCGGCTTTTAACGGCGGCAAGTCCAATGCACCCAACTGCATGAGTAACGATTGCCTGACAGGAGGATTGGTATTGGTTGTAACCGTGGTGTCGATTGTGCACAGGAGACCGGGCTTGGAAGACGCGTAGATTTTGAGTTCCTCCACCTGCCCTAAATGGGTCATTGTGCGAAACATTCCTGTTTCAGGATCGTTCAACAGTCGGTGATCGAAGGGATTGCCTGCATGTAACCGTACATCCGGCTGATCCGCCGTACCTACGAATTGTGAACGACCGGATGCATCAAAAAATGAGGGACGTCCTTCCCCATCATAATTTCTTTTTTCACGAAGAGATGAAAGCTTAGGCACACTTGCAACTATCTGAGGACTGTGAAACCACGCCACCACCAATTCACCAGCCGCGTCGGCCAGTTGTTGCGCAACCGCCGCCTGGCTTGCTAATCCAGCACTGGCGCTTTCTTGTCCTGCGAGGTTGAGAAGTGTTGCGCCCAATAGCGATAAAACAAGGGCGACAACCATAGCTCCCAGAAGCGCAATTCCCTGCTGACGGTCTTTGACATCTCGATACGACATGTTTTTACTCCTATGATCGGAGGGTCACTTCCCGCATCATTCTATGCAGAGAGTGATTCGCCTCGATTTCGAGCACGACTCGCTTCACGAGCGATGGCTGCCGCGTGACATGACCATGCTCGTCCCAATACGAAAAATGCAGATCTTCCAGATCGCCGATGAGGACATTCGCTCCTCCATCGACCATCCGCATAAGCTTCACCGTTCCGTTTTCGTCCCGCTTGGTGTAATAGACCACCTGATTGTTCACTTCTACAGAGGCGCCTGCGGGAAACGGTGAGGCTACCGGTTCAGCCAAGGTCAGCTGATACCGCTGACCCGATTGGGAAAGCCGATGCGTTTCGCAGGTCTGGTGGCCACAAATGATTACGGTTTTCCCTGCACCCCATCCACTGCCATCCTGCACCGTAATAATCGACTGACCCGGCACAACCGCGCCGGTGGTCACCGTCTGATGGGCGCTGATATTGGCATGAAATTGAAATTCGTCTGGAGCCACTGAGCCGATCGAATCGGCCGCCGCTAATCGAACTTCTTGTTCGAATACCTCCAACCCTAGTCTGAGATCTTGCTGGTGTCTCAGGTCATTTTGATGTTTGCTCACGTGAGCCTGCGCGACATTCAAGGCGTTCAACGCCGCAGCTAGGACGATCACTCCGGCCGTCAAACTGACCATCAATTCGGCCAGACAAACGCCACGTTGGTCGAACATACTACTGATGGAGCGACGGCGACGCGCATCAGATCTAGCGATATTTCGTTGGTTCATCATTGCCCCACAAAATTGGGATTGGCTCGAATGGTCGCTACCTTGACTTCTCTTTTGTGCCCGTTTGGCCCGGAATGGGATGCAACTGCTCGGATTATCACCATGGCGGTTGAGTACAGTGGCCCTGGCTCCTCTGTCTCAATTGTCCACACGACTGTCACCCCGTCACGCTCATACATGGCTGTATAAATCCCATCACCCGCAGCTCTATCGGAGCCTTGGCCGTCATCGGCCATGAGCGTTTCTGGAGTGCCATCGCGATTGAGATCATCTTCCAGGAGTGACTGCCATCGAACGGAACGCTTCGCTTCTAACCTTGCCTGGGCCAGCTCGATTGCCTTACTGTTTAGGCCCCCCTGCCGTACATGCCTGGAGGAGACCTCCAGCGCACCAAGGGTACCCATCAGTGCAACACCTACAATGACCATCGCCACCATGACCTCGATCAGACTGAAACCATCATTCTTCATCGTTCTTCTCATAGGAGCGATACCCGACCCGTGATGCTCACGGTAAGTTGCTTGGTCTGTCCTTCTAGATTGTGGAGTTGAATCGTCGTGGCACTTGCAGAACGTCCGCTCGGATGGAAGAGGATCTCCGGCCCTGCGCTTGGTTCTTCAATAACAATTCCCTTTCCGCCATAGTGATACGTGTGATGTGAGGTTGCGGAGTTTACGAACTGAGTGGTAAGTGCCTGCTGTTCCCGATCGACAACGATTCGAACGCGATCCCGATAAGTGATCGCAAGTTGCCGGGCAAGGCGCAGTTCCGACGCGATTTCCTCGGTCGTACAACGTATCTGGCTGCGAGAGTTGATGATCGAGTAGTTGGGAATGGCCATCATGGCGACCATCCCTATAATTGCGACCACCACCATGAGTTCCATCAATGTCTTACCTTCTTGCTTCATATCTTCCTCACTGTCTACGCACCGGCCAAGTAGTCCCTCGCTATGTCAAGACTCGTGCCACTCGTAGCCTGAGCTTTAATGGATTGTGTGCTTACCGAACAATGTCCCATGGTAAGTCCCTAAGCCATTGAATCGATAGAACCAAAATGAAACGAGCTCGGGATGATCTTAGAGGATCTGAAAGGTGTAACCCCTACAAGGAAAGAAAAGACGATGGAGAGTAGTAGTACCTCAAGAGATACAGTTGTTTACAGAAGAGATACAGTAAGAATGGTGGGAATCGGCCATGGGAGCCGTTATCCGGCTAAAAGCCCTTGATACCAATCGAGGATAGGCTGGCCAAAGAATAGTGCCACTAGTGCACCGCAGACCAGAAACGGTCCGAAGGGAATGTACTCCTCGCGCTTGATCACCTGTGCTGCCATAAGAGTGACTCCCACGAGTGATCCCAGGAACGACCCAATCATAATTGTGATCAGCGCAGGCTTCCATCCCAGAAATGCCCCTATCATCGCCATAAGCTTGATGTCCCCTCCTCCCATTCCCTCTTTCCCGAAGAGATAGGGGCTTGCCCACGCAAGCACCCACAGAATTCCTCCACCCACGAAAACTCCCAGTACGCTTCCTAGAAATCCGAGGGGTAAGATCGTAGTGGCGCAGACGAGGCCTAGAATAATCCCTGGAAACGTCAGTGCATTGGGGATGATCTTATGAGAAAGGTCTGTCCCGGCTGCCACGAGGAGGGCTGAATAGAGAAACCCGTACGTCACAGCAATCCCGTTGAGGCCGAAGATCCAAACCACCCCTACATAACCTGCTGCGTTTAGAAGCTCGACCGCGGGATAACGGAAGGAAATAGGCGCGGTACAATATCTGCAGCGTCCAGCCAATGCGAGGTAGCTCAGAATGGGAATATTATCGTACCAGGCAATGGGCTGAGCGCATCTCGGACAGTGAGAACCCGGCCATACGATTGATTCCTGCCGCGGCAAGCGATAGATACAGACATTGAGAAAGCTACCGATGAGTGAACCTAAAAGCCCGGCAATCAGTATGATTAACAGCCCTCCCTCATGCATAATTGCTCAGAGTTCTTTCCCTACCTGGTAACCCTACTAGGGCCGAAGTGCCTTTATTTACATTCTTGAATGACCATACCATAATAACTGTCTATAGGCACGATTACCCATTGAGTATACCTGATGTATAGACCTACTAATATGGAGAACTAACTACTATGGCGAAGACAGCTGCAAAGGCAAGGCCTCGAAAATCTCTCGCGGATCTTGAGCCTCCTCCCCGCACCAAACGGCCTGAATCGCTCACCTCGCGCGAACAGGAAATTTTGGAATTGATCTGGGCGGGATTTAAGAACAAGGAAATCGGTCAACGGTTGAAGATCAGCGTCAAAACCGTCGAAGCCCACCGGGCCAATATGATGAAGAAAATGCGGGTATCGAATACGGCTCAACTACTGAAGACCGCCATCCAGGGCGGCGCGCTCAGGATCCGGTAAAGTCAGCCCTGGGTCTGACGTCGCTGACGAACCGCCTCAAACAGGACTATGGCTGCCGCTGCCGACACGTTGAGGGATTGGACCTGGCCTCTAAGGGGAATGCGGACACAGTCATCGCAATGTTGCAGGACGCCAGGTCTAATTCCCGTTCCCTCCCCTCCAAGAACCAGCCCGACCGGTTCTCGTAAGTCGACGTCCGTAAATACTTTGCTCGCCGTCGGTGCCACCCCATAGATCCACAGTCCGTCCGTTTTCAACGACTCGATCGATCTGCTGATGTTTGTCACGCGTGCAACGGGAATGTGATCGATCGCTCCAGCCGAAGCTTTGGCAACCACTGATGTAAGCCCGGCGGCCCGTCGTTCGGGAATAAGCACCCCATGGGCACCCGCCCCTTCCGCCGTCCGAAGCACGGCGCCAAGGTTGTGTGGATCTTCGACTCCGTCCAGGATCACCACCAGTGGTGCCTCATGCCGTTGGGCCGCTCGAGCAAGGATCGATTCTTCAGCCTGATAGGCCTTTGCTGACGTAAAGGCCACAATGCCTTGATGCTTGCCGTTGGGAACCAGACGGTCGATGGAACTCAGAGGCTGAACATGAACGGGGACACGGCGTGATCGAGCCAGCTGCACCAGATCGGTGAACTGTTTGTCGGTCCGAAGAACCAGCACCCGTTGCAATGGTCGGTTTCCGGCTTTCAGCGCTTCGCGTACGGCATGGAGCCCATAGAGGATCTCTTGAGCATTAGCGCTTCCAGCGGGTCGTGCCATCAGACTTATCCTCGATGATGATTCCTTGTGCCGCGAGTGATTTCCGAATCTCATCTGCTCGCTGAAAGTCCTTTCGGCTACGAGCTTTCTTTCGCTCTCCCAGCAATAACTCAATATCGGTATCGGTTAAGGTAGATTGAACGTCGGTGGTTTCGTCGATGTTGACCAATAAAGATTCTGAAGCTGGAACAACAAACTGCCACCTGTCCAGTTGAAACAAGCCCAGACAATTTCCCAGAGAACGAAACTCCTCTCTGGCAATACGTCGTGCCTCAGTTGAAAGACCTTGTCCCAGTAATTTATTGATGCTGCTTTTCAGCTGCTGTAATTCCGCTAAGGCCACGGAAGTATTTAAGTCGTCGTCCATGCCCTTTCTAAACATTTCCTGTGTAAAGCCAATTGAAAACTGAAGGCTATATTCGGTCTCCGGCGAACCTTGTCCCGTTTCTCCAAGCCGAGCGAAAAGATCATAGAAGCCATTCAAAGCGTTCTTTGACTCTTTCAGCGCCTGGTCCGAAAACTCAAGCGGGCTATGGTAATGTGTCGAAAGGAGAAAGTATCGAAGGATTTCGCCCGTAATCTCTTCCGACCATTCCGACTTCTCGAAAATTTCCCGGATCGTGAAAAAATTGCCGAGTGACTTGGACATTTTCTCTTTGTTGACCTGAACGAACCCGTTGTGGACCCAATAGCGCG
>JAICUC010000282.1 GCA_025936075.1 Nitrospira sp.
CTTCGGAAGGATCTGGGTCTTCTTTGTAAATTGGGCCGTGGAAATCGGCTATCCTTGAATATCAAATCCCCGAACGACACGTACAATTTTGGATCAATTCAGCAGAACGGTGAAGTCTGGTTCTATGGCAGCGTGACAAACGCCGATCGGCTCGGCGGTAAACAGATTGGATTGAGTTATCTGAAAGATCTGGCGCTCCTGATTGGTGGAGAGCTAGACACCAGCCTTAGCGAATGGGTTTGGGGAGTGAAGCGACACCGGCAATATATTAAGGTGGATGATTACCTTGCACATGGTAGCGAATGGCAGAGACTGATTCAGAAAACTCTTCAAGCGTTTCAGCAAGCTGAAGACGCATGATCTCATGCGCGCCAGCATAGCCGTGAATAATAACTGAACGTGGGCACACAACGTTTCTGCTACGATCAGCTTGACCGGCTGACGAGTGCCTCCATCCTTTCACTATGCTACACACACTCACGGCAGTCCAGTGGCGTCATCTTTATCCGATATCCCGCTCTTGCTCGAAAGATTCTTCCGAAGGCTGCCACGACTTCCATATCATCAAAAACGCAGGCAGACTTGAGCACCAGCTTCCAGTGATAAGCCCTGGGCGCATTCGGATAGGTGGGCGCGTACGGTAAGGCGTTGTGACAAATCTGAGAATGGCTTACGGCGCTTCCGAAGAGGAGAGCGAAGGCAGTGCGGTCAGGACGAGCGAGGTGGCCGGGCCGTCGGGCTTGAGGGGAGGAAGCAGTAAGGGCCGTTGGTCTTGATTGAACTGAGTCTTTGCTGCCCAGGCGGCTTTTTGACGCACGTAGCCGGCCAGTTCTCCGAGGGTGACCATCCCGTTGCGATTCGTATCGGCCTCTCCGCGTAGTCCTTTTAAAAGATAGTAGGTAAACAGGCCGTGGCGGTGTTGGTCGTCTTCCAGCCCTTTTGTAAAGTCTTCTCCCCCGATCAGTCCGAAAGTATTTTCTCCGCTGAATTCCCAGCGCGGCACGGTGGTCTTTTCCTTGGCATCGTTCCGAAGTCTGGACACCATGCCGTCGAACAAGAAGATGACATGCTTGGCCTTGAGCCTGGCGAAGGCGGACTCAAGATCATTGAGTGGGTACAGTCGCGTCGAGTCCGCAGCACTCCCGTCATACAAGGCCAGTAAGATGTCGCCGGTCGGTGTCACCATCGCCTGCCCCGAAAAATACACGATTACGACGGCGTCCTGGATCACACGCTCTGGGAGCCACCCGAACAATGTTTCGTGGAGATCGGCACGGAGCGCCTGTTGGTTTTGTAACAGCCGGATGTTGGACGGAGGCACGCCGCCGAGCGACTGAAAATAGGCGGCGACGGTCTCCGCATCCGTCACGGCGTAGTGGCGGGGTGCGAGTTTGGGATCGCGGTAGGCACCGACTCCGATCGAGACAAGATAAGTCTGAGGCTGGTGAAAGCCGGGCGTCGGCGCGGGAATTTGGTTCACGTCGTCCGTGCCGGTACCGGCAGGCTGAATGGCCAATGAAAGGGTTTGGGACGGCGGCGCGGCTTTTTCCGGTTCGGCGACCGCGACATGGATTACGGCTTGTTGGGCCTGTTTGGTCGGGGGGAGGGTGGCGATGAACTCGAGGGATTTCGTTTGGCCCGGTTGTAATGTCGGGATCGGCAATGTCGTAGCAGGGAATTGCTCGATGATCGCCGGAGTTCCGGTGAGCGAGGCGGAGGCGTTCTCAATCAAGCTCGTCCCCGCATTGATGATATCGACACGAACCCGCACATGCTCGCCGCCTTCAAAAACCAAATTACTGTTCTCGTCGAGGAGCAGGACTTTGAATCGGAGAGCGGACGATGCCGAAGCTGAAGGCGTCCCCGAATTTCCGACCGGCGTCTGGTTCGGCTCAACCGAAGCAGCAGATTTCTGCCCACCGGCAGCCAGCCTGGCATCCAGAGCGACACGTGTCGCAAAATCGATGGCGACGTCGCGAACGAAGGGCTCGATCACATAATCGCACTTCTTTGCGAGCAGTTCGAGCCGCAACCGTTCCCGGCGGGCAATGTTGATGTCCGTTTGGCGGAGCAACGCTCCCGTTCGGTCGTGGATACGAGCGATGGCGTTGAGATGGAAGACGGCCGGGGCCCGGTCATACAACGCGTCCTTATTGAGGTCAAACGACGAGTCGACAAGATCCACCTGAATGACATAATCGGGCCCGGCGGTGTCGCCGGTTTCTTCCATAAACGCCGTTTTGAACGTTTGATGAATTCCTTCCCGCAAGGCCTCTTGGAGTCGATCTCCCAGCGGAATTTCCTGGGGCTGTCCACAGGAATCGCTGTAACGAATCGTCAGTTCTTTGATCGACTGGGGAATTTGCAGCTTGGCACTGGCAGGTAATGGGTCCCCCAGAGGAGGCAATTCCACGTGTTTGACGCAAGCGGCAAGAAAGAAGAGCGCGCATCCGATCCATGCCCTTGCCGACCGCCCTCTATGATTGATCGGTATCCCTGGGGTCAATTGCCTGGCCTATGGTCACGATCTCGCTTTGACCGTCCGCCACGGTACTGGAACCATCAGGTGAAAGCAACCGTCCGGTCTGATCGTTGAAAACTTTTCCTCTTTGAAGCCTGTTGAAAGAGTAGTGTAATATGAAGTGTTCAATTCGAAGCGATGCTCGTCACCAACTAGTACTCTTAAGTACTCTCGATGAGAGTCACATTCTGGAGGAATTCAGTTATGGCAAACTGGAGTCAAGTGACCAAGGTGTTGATCGGCAGCGGACTGATTGTGTGGGCTCTGGCCGGCAGCGGATGCGTGTCATCGGCATCGGCTGCCGGGGTCCCTCCAGCATGGGCTCAAGGTTTTTCGGATATTGTGAAAAAGACCATGCCAGCCGTTGTGAATATCGCGGTGACGGGCGGAGGAGAAGGGAGTCGAAGGCGAGGAGGAGTTCCTCCGAGTCCATTCGGGACCCCTCCCCCCGGAGATGAACCTGGAGGAGGAGAATTGCCGACCCCGCCGCCGATTCCGCATGGTCCACCCATGCCGCATCGTCCGGATCAGAGCGCGGGCTCCGGAGTCATCTTGGATGCCAATGGGTTCATCGTGACCAATAATCACGTCGTTGAAGGAGCGACCCAGATTACTGTGACACTGAGCGATCGGCGCGAGTTTTCGGCGAAGGTGGTGGGCACAGATCCGAAGACTGATTTGGCGGTCGTCAAGATCGAGGCCAAGGATCTGCCGTCGCTGAGATGGGCTGAGTACGAAAAGTTGCAGGTGGGTGATCTCGTGCTGGCGGTCGGAAGCCCGTTCGGCCTGAGCTCGACCGTCACGCTCGGCATCATCAGCGCCCTTGGGCGTGGGAATGTCGGAATTGCGGACTATGAAGATTTCATTCAGACCGATGCGGCGATCAATCCTGGAAATTCCGGCGGAGCGCTCGTCAACATGAATGGAGATCTGATCGGTATCAACACGGCGATTTTCTCTCGAACCGGCGGATCGGAAGGGATCGGATTCGCGATTCCCAGCAGCATCGCCCTCGATATCGTGGACAGCTTGCAGAAAACGGGCAAGGTCGTACGCGGATGGATGGGTGTCGCGATTCAGGAGATTACGCCTTCCTTGGCGAAATCGTTCAAACTTCCGGAGCAGCGGAAAGGGGTGTTGATCAGCGATGTCAATGAAAGCGGCCCTTCCCACGCCGCCGGCGTGAAGCGAGGCGATGTCGTCGTGGCCTTTAACGGCAAAGAGGTTCAGAGTGTCAGCCAGCTGCGCAATCTCGTCGCAAGAACGGTGGTCGGAAAAGACGCCCAGGTGAAAGTCCTGCGTGAAGGCAAAGAGCAGCTGATCGTCGTGAAGGTGGCCGAACGCCCATCGGATGAAATGCTCGCCAAGAAAGAACCGGCGCCGCCGAAAGACACCGGAGAAACGATGAAGCTTCCGGACAATGTGCTCGCGTCGCTGCGTGTCCAAACGCTGGATAACGCGTTGATGAGCCAATTGAACATTTCCGCGAAGACGGCCGGAGTAGTCATCACGTCGGTCGAGTCGGGCGGACCGGCAGAGGCAGCCGGGCTCCAGCGTGGTGACGTGATCCAAGAAGTCAATCACGAGTCGATCAAGACGCTCAGCGATTATCAAAAGGCTGCGGAAAAGATCAAGAAAGACGAACTTGCCGTGCTGTTGGTCAATCGACAAGGGAACAGTTTGTTTGTGGCCATTAATCCGAAGTAGGAAGAGCAACAAGTCGGGCGATCTGTCGATCGGTTGATTGCCGGAATCCCGATCGTCAGATCGTCGGATCGACAGATTCCGACACGTACGAGGCTGTGTGCTGAACAAGCTGAACCGGT
This sequence comes from Nitrospira sp., assembly GCA_025936075.1. Taxonomy (GTDB): domain Bacteria; phylum Nitrospirota; class Nitrospiria; order Nitrospirales; family Nitrospiraceae; genus Nitrospira_D. Next base: position 4,348 of record JAICUC010000282.1, read on the forward strand.
GGCTGCAAGATTCGGTCTTCAAGCCGCTGGAAGACAAGAAGATGCCGGTCATGGAGCACCTCGTGGAGTTCCAGGTCCGGCTCACCCGCGCCGTGATCATTCTGGCGGCCATTTTCATGGGGACGTTTTTTTATGCCGACGCATTGGTCAAGTGGTTGCGGGTTCCGCTCCAAAATATGTTCGTGCCGAGCAAATTAACGTGGGAACCGACCGATTTGCCGACGGTGCCGTTTGTATTTCTTGCACCAGCGGAGGCCCTCTGGCAGAACATCAAAGTGGCGGGGCTGTTCGCCATCGTGCTTGCCATGCCCTATCTCTTGTTCGAGATCTGGAGGTTTGTCGTTCCGGGACTGCACGTGCAGGAGCGACGGTTTGTCGGGCCGTTCGTCTGTGTGA
>JAICUC010000003.1 GCA_025936075.1 Nitrospira sp.
GCTGGGTTTGATGGCGGGCCTGGATCGACCGACCACTGGATCAATTCGGCTGGATGGAACCGACATCACGACCATGGGTGAAAGTCAGATGGCCCGGTTCAGGCGCGAAAAGGTGGGCTATATCTTCCAATCGTTTCACCTCATCCCGACCCTGACGGCAATCGAGAACGTCGCCGTTCCATTGGAACTCAGCGGGTTGAGTCGGGACGGTGATCGGGCTAGGGAATTGCTTGCTGCGGTCGGGCTGTCCGACCGCACGGAGCACTATCCGGTTCAGTTATCCGGGGGAGAACAACAACGAGTCGCGGTGGCCCGGGCTTTTGCCTGTCGTCCACCTATCCTATTGGCGGATGAGCCGACAGGGAACCTCGACAGTTCTACCGGTGCCCACGTCATCGAGTTGCTGCTCTCACTCCATCGCGATTATGGCACCACCCTCGTTCTCGTGACACATGACGCAACGCTGGCCTCGTCGATGCAGCGTGTCCTGTCGCTTCGCGACGGACGTCTGGAGTCCGATAGCATGCCTGCCTCGCCAAGTGCTGAACAGACTCTCCACGACCCGTTATCCTCCAATTCATTTCCTGTATTCGAACCATGACTTCTTTCATATTCAACATGGCGTTGCGCGAGACACGCGCGGCATGGCGACACTTTCTCTATTTCTTGGTTTGTATTGCGATCGGCGTGGGCGCATTGACCGGAGTCTCTCTTTTCGGCACGCAGGTAGAACGGGCCGTCACCAAAGAAGCGCGCGGCCTTCTCGGAGGAGATCTTGAAATCCGACTCTCTCGCCTGATGAGCCCCAAAGGCCAGGAGGTTCTGGACTCGTTGAGCGATCGTGGAGTCGCTCTCACCCACGTCAGCGAGCTCGTCGCGATGGCCTCGAGAGCCGAATCATCCGGAAGCGGGCAGGCGACTCAAATCATTGAACTCAAAGCCGTCGAGCCTCAGTATCCGCTATATGGCACGCTCCGGCTGGAACCACAGGGCGACTTCGTGGACCTTCTTAGCCGGCAAACCAGCCGGTGTCCCGACCGGATCTGCTTTGGAGTCGTCGTGCAGGAGTCGCTCCTGATCCGAATGGGACTCAGGGAAGGGGATCCGCTCAAGATCGGGCAAGGTTTCTTCATCATCACCGGCGTGGTCAGGACGGAACCGGATCGCATGGCGAACGCCTTCAGTCTTGGTCCCCGAGTCCTGGTGTCCCGGGAAGGGCTTCACTCGGCTGAGCTGATCAAGGTGGGCAGCAGAATTCGTGAGCGATATCTCCTGAAAACTCCACACTCTATGACGCTTGAACCGCTGCTCTACGAGTTGAGAGAGCGACTTGCGCCGGACTCTGCCCGCGTGTCGAGTTACCGTGACGCACAACCACAATTGAAGCAGTCTTTGGAACAACTGACCCGTTATTTGGGCTTGATCGGATTGACGGCGCTGTTTGTAGGAGGCCTGGGGGTTGCTACGTCGATCCATGCGTTTGTGCGGGAAAAATTGAATACGATCGCTGTCTTGAAGACGGTCGGAGCAGAGTCTCCCACGATCATCGGAACCTATGGGTTACAGGCGATGATCCTTGGGCTGGTCGGAAGTCTTGTCGGCCTCATGATCGGTGTGCTGCTCCACCAAGGATTCCCGAGGATGATTGCAGCCTTGATGACATCGGATCTTCTCGACCAATTGGGTTTTGCAACGAATGGAATGAATCTTACTCTGGCTCCTCTTGCGAAGGGGTTGGCATTGGGCATGCTGTCCACGCTGCTCTTTGCACTTTGGCCGTTGCTGACCATCCGTGACGTCAAACCGGCTCGAATCTTCCGCCGTGAGGTTGCTCCACTGAGCCCGGTGGCGCCACGGTGGGCGGCTTGGCGTGAGATTGACAGGGTCAAGATTCTTGTGTCGGTCGGGATCGGCTTGGGATTGGCGCTCTTGTCAGTGTGGCAGGCGAATTCATGGAAAATCGGCCTACTGTTTATCCTGGCCTTCGCTGTTGCAGTCCTGCTGTTGGGTGTGTCGGCACGCGGCCTGCTCATGGCACTGAAAAAATCGCCACGTCCTGAGCCTCTCGTCTTTCGTCAAGCGCTGGGCAACATCATACGCCCGGGTAGCCAGGCGGTGAGCATCACGATTGCGATCGGTATCGCCGCCATGGTTGTCACGACTGTGTCGCTCGTCGAACGTTCGCTCCTCGCACAAGTAGGTGACAATCGGCCGACCGATGCCCCGACGTTTTTCTTCATCGATATCCAACCTGATCAGGCAGAAGGGATGGCTGCTCTCCTCCGCCGACGCTCCAGTGATCCAAGCCCTCGATTGACACCGCTGGTGCGGTCCCGGCTATCAGCCGTCAAGGGTGAGCCCGTGAAGTTCGAAGCCACGTCAGAGGAGGAAGAACAGAAAGAGAAAGCCGCCCAGAAGGAAGGACGGCGGAAGAAGTGGTACCTGACACGCGAATACGTCCTGACGTTCCTCCAGGACCTTCCCAAAGACAATAAGATTGTTCAGGGGGAGTGGTGGAAACCGGGACAAGTCTTTACCAAACCGCTGATTTCGATCGAGGAGGATGCGGCGAAGCAACTTGGTCTCACCGTCGGCGACAGCATCGAGCTCGACATCCAAGGAGTACCCGTCGCTGGGGAGGTCAGCAGCATTCGGCAAGTGGAGTGGGGAAATTTTTCCACGAACTTCTACATGATTTTTTCGCCGGGCGCCCTCGATGGCGCCCCTCATACCTATGTGGCCACGGCTCGCGTCGCGCCGTCCGAAGAGACGGCGTTACAGCAAGCGGTCGTCGCATCGTTCCCCAATGTGACGGCCATCAATATGGGCGACGTCCTCGCCAGTTTTGCCGGGGTGCTTGACCGGCTGTCCCTCGCCATCCGTGCCGTGGCGTTGTTCTGCGTTCTTTCAGGCGGTCTGGTGATGGCAGCGGCCTTGGCGGCGACGCGCTATCGGCGGTTGTACGAATCAGTCATTCTGAAAGCCCTGGGAGCCACTCGCAGTGTGATCGTGCGTACGTTTGCGACCGAGTATGCGCTGCTGGGGGCATTGGCCGGTCTGCTGGGATGCACATTGGCCAGCGCACTGTCCTGGGCAATCCTTGAGGCAGTGTTTGACCTTCCTTGGAGCCTCCAACCGGCCGTGCTGGTTACGGGCTTTACAGCCACGATCACACTCACCATGCTGGTCGGGTTTCTCGGCACGTATCGGATACTCGGTCAGCCGCCGTTGGCGGTGCTTCGCCAGGAATAACCCGAATCATCGCGGAACCGAATAGTCACCACTACCGCCTGGACGGCAACAATTCGGGAAGCCATACATCGATAAGCTGGCGAATGCGCCGCTCATCGCTTCGACGGAGTTGAGTGAAACGCAGACCGATCGCGCCATCGGCTGACGACCGCACCACGGCCTCCTCGATGGTAATCGGGAAGGAATCGTTGGAATGCTGAAATTCCAGCTCGAGCCGCGAGCCGATCGCCACCGGAGTCGTGGAACGAATCCGGCATCCACGTATCGATAGATTCTCTATCACGCCTTCTTGTCCCGTCTCATCCGGGTACTTGGACCGGCGCGGCCTAAACCAGACCGGAAAGGAGACTTCGACACGCTCGAAGCTGCGGCGGGGATTGGGCGTACGGCGCCCAAGAAATGTTCGAAAGCGGTCGGCGCAGAGCTGACACCGAAACGGATAAATCGTCAGTCCGCTCAGGAACACATCGGAAATGGATTTTCTGTGGGCGAGCCGGATTTTGCTCGCCCCGCACGCCGGACAGCGGAGATCGGACATCGGATTTTCCAAATAGGGTGTCTTTGGATTGTAGCGGGACCCAACGCTCTCCACAACAGAGTGAATATGCGTATCGTGCTAATACGTACGTACGGCAATCGTTTTCGCTGTATCTCTTTTTTCTGATCAAGGATTGAGGGTCATACGTTGCACGATCATGTGGTGGAATCAAAGCAGGACCGGCACCGCTCTCTCGTTTACTCGTCAGATCTGTATCCAATTGGTTCGATTCAGTATCTCGCAAGATACACTTATTCCACACAGCTATCCCAGCTACACGAAGTGAATCGATCCATAATTATATAAAAAGAACTGATAACTGCTTATCCGCACTATTCGCACGAATATTGCTCCCTCCCAATACCGGATGTCATGGAAGATCCATTGTTATTAGGCGCGCCGCTGGATCCTTTCCATGTTTCCAAGTTCTACATTTGGACAGATCGGTTTACAAAGACGTGCGTCTTAAATCCTTCCTACGTTACGCAAGGATGGACGCACTTAAGCCCCCCTCGGGAGAACCGTGGGGAAACTCATCACGATTAACAGGACCATTGCTTGAGGTAGGAATTATACGTTCAAACCTCAAATGAGGAGGATGGCCATAAGGAAGGAGAAAGCCATGAACTCATATTATTCACATTCAGCATCAAATATCGAGTCCGGTGCTGGTACGCCCCGCCCGGTCCGAAGCCGTGCCTCGCAAGCACTCGGCATGGCGGCGGTTGGAATTATTGTATCGCTTGGTATGGCTGGACAAGTCGGCGCAGGCGGCCTTGCTTGCGACGCGAATTTCAAAATTACGAATGAGAAAAGCAAAGCCGTCAAAGTCCTTTCGTTAATTTATCAGGTAGAGGGGAAAGAACACACGGAAGGACTCAGCAATAGGAAATTGTCTTCTGGAGAAGACCATACATGGAAAAATCAATCTCTCGGCAAACTCGCCGAGCATAATGCGATGGAGAAGATTCGGATCGAATATCGGAACGACACAAGCGGCGAGGGGAAAATCAGCTCCCCCTGGGGACCTGCTGTGAAGACCATCTGGTTTACGGAAGAAATCGCAGGTGACTGTACCAACAACAGAACCTACGAGTTAAGAATTCCTTAGACTCGTTTGAGCATAGCCTGGCGGGAGGCTCTAGAGTATCCCGCCAGGCTCACTGCGGTCATTTCATTGTGCTGTTCCCAAGCCCCGCCCCTCTGAGAGAAAGCCGGCAGCTCAACCGGTAAAATGCGGCCACATCTTGCATGGGGAATTGTTTCTCGCCTACAGCGCGTTGGCGAACGCGGTTCCAAGCGTGCGTCCTTCCCGTTCACGAAATGCGACGGCAACACGAAGTTGTTCCAGATATTGGTCCAAAGTTTTCCCACCCAGATCGATCTTGCGAGTGGCAAAGAACGAGCGCACGTCCTGTTCGAGTTCAGAAGTGGCGAGACCGACGATGCCTCCGCACATCCGCCTCAAGCCTTGTTTCGGGAACAGCCGATCCATCTGATCCCAATTCGCTTTGACAAAATCCCAAGCGAGTTCTCTGCCATACACATTCGTCAGCAATGCTCCGACGATGAAGGGAGCATCCTGAGTGCGGATCTCGCCGTTGATCGTGCGGGCCAATGTGCTCGCCAGGAGTTCCTTGTGCCGAAATGAGACCAACGAAAACAGGTACCGCCGTTCCTCCTGAGGGGTGGACGCGGTTCGGTAGAGCTCTAGGAATTCAGCGTACCGTGCCTCGTCTCCTGTATGGGCCAGAATGGCTACGAGAGCGGGCACGACATTCGAGTCGGCGGTAGCCGGATCTTTGCGGAATCGCCGATACCGTTCCGTCGCCTCCTGTTGCGTGGCAACATCATTGCCAAGTTTTCCGAGTGCGCCGAGCAAGTCGCCTCGCAATTGTCGAATGAGATCCGATTCTCCGGACCTTGCATCCCATCCCAATTCGTCTATTGCCGGCTTTACGCCGGCCCTCACAAAAGTTTCCAAAGCTTCCCGATCTTCCGAGGAGATGATCCTCTTCAAGAATGAGAACGAGTCCAGCAACACCGCCCAAACGTTCTTGTCCCGCTCATTTTTGAAATGGACGGTGAGTCGGAGGTATTCCGGCAGCGGCATGAGCCCGGCCACTGTGGTGGCCCACGTATCACTGATAAGGGCGAACCGTTCGATGGCCTCTAGACGATCAAGACCCTGATCGAGGAGCTGCTCTAGGAGCGAATTCCGGTAGCGGACGCGATAAAACCCATGTCCTCCTTCATTGACAAAGACGGAGGTGACACCAGCCGGTAGCCCGATAGTCATCTCCCGCTCTGTCAACAGGAGCCGACGGTGCTCCGTACGATTCCCGATGACCAGCCGAATCTGGACGGGAATCTGCCAGAGCTGCTCGGAGGCCGACGCTTGCGAGATATAGGTGAAACGTTGTTGTGAGAGCCGCAATTCTCGATGCCGTATTTCTGCCGTGACCAAAGGGAAGCCGGGTTGAAAGATCCAGCCGTTCATCAGCTCAGGCACCGGTTGGCTGGCAACCGTGCCAAGAGCCGCCCACAGATCGTTCGTATCGGCATTGGCAAAGGCATGGGCGCGGAGGTACTGTCGCACACCGTCTCGGAAGACCGTGGGGCCTATATGTTGCTCCAACATCCGAAGGATCGACGCTCCTTTTTCATAGGTCAAAATGTCGAACATGGCATCGGCGTCCTTCGGAGCGTGAACAGGATATTCGATCGGCCGGGTGCTCACCAGTCCATCGACCGAGAACGCGGCCGCTCGCGCGACGCTGAAACTCTCCCAACGTTTCCATTCCGGTTTCCAGGCATCAACGGCCAGCATCTCCATGAAGGTCGCGAACGCCTCGTTCAGCCAGAGCCCGTTCCACCAGGACATGGTGACTAAGTCGCCGAACCACATGTGGGCGTTCTCATGGGCCACCACGTCGGCCACGCGCTCGAGCTCAGCATGGGTTCCGATCCGTCGATCCACGAGTAACGCCGTCTCACGGAACGTGATGGCGCCGAGGTTTTCCATTGCTCCAGACGCAAAGTCCGGGATGGCCACAAGGTCCAGTTTGTCTCCAGGATATGGAATGCCGTAGTAGTCCTCAAAAAACTTCAGCGACGCCACGGCAATATCTTGTCCGAACGGTGTGAGCGGTTGTTTCCCCGGGACCGTCCACAGCCGAAGGGATGTCTTGCCGACCCATACCGGCTCCGTTCCCTCCATACGACCCACCACGAAAGCCACGAGATAAGTCGACATCTTGATGGTGTCTGCAAACCGTACCAGTTTCTTGTTGCCTTCAAGAGACTCCGATATGGCGGATGTGTTTGAGATGGCCGTGAGATCAGGATCGATCACGAGTGTAGTCGCGAAGACCGCCTTAAAATCCGGTTCGTCCCAACAGGGAAAGGCCCGGCGCGCATCGGTGGCTTCGAATTGCGTGGCCGCCAACGTCTGCGGTGTTCCTGAAGCATCCTTATATGTACTGCGATAGAAGCCGCGGAGCTGATCGTTCAGTTTGCCATGAAAGGAGAGATGCAGTCGCCATTCGCCAGGCTGGATCGGCTCATGGAAGGAAAGCCCGACCCGCTGTGTCTTTTGCTCCAATTCGATAAGCGCCTTGAATTGCCGCTGATTCGCGTCCTCAGCCATCGCCGACTGAAGCACGAGATCGATTGCGTTCAACAGAATGGTCCGCGTGGTCTGTTTGACTGTGATCGTGATCGTCACATGGCCTGCGAACGTCGCGGCCGCGAGATCAGGTTCAAGCCGTAGGTCATAGCGTGTTGGGATCACGTGTCTCGGAAGCCGATACCGATCGTGGCTGCTTGGAACATCCTCAGGACTCATATCTTCACCTTGTGGCCTCGTGGTCGTGGTGGCCTCTGCGGATTTGGATGATGGTACGAGTGTATACGCTATCGGGCCGATCAGAAGGAAGCAAGCCCGTCGGCCGAAATTCAATAGAGTTTCTCGTCTGCTGAACGAGCACTCATTTCCTTGGGACATGAAGGGTGCGAACGCCTTGGGGCGTACCGATGATCAAGACATGAGTCCGGCCGACAAAGAGACCGGTCTCCACCACACCGGGGATGAGATTCAGCGCTGTTTCCAATTCACCCGGCCGCTCGATGCGTTCGATGTGGATATCAACGATGAAATGACAATTCTCAGTCTTAAGCGGAACTCCGTTGCGCTCTCGTAACACGACGCGGCTGTCGGTGAGCGCTTCAATTTTGCGCGCAGTGCTGCCCCACCCAAAAGGAATGACTTCAACAGGCAGCGGGAAAGATCCTCCGAGCACCGATACTTGTTTGGTGTGATCGACCATCACGATGAATTGTTTGGCCGACGCCGCCACGATCTTTTCTTTCAAAAGCGCTCCGCCCCCGCCCTTGATCAAATTGAAGTCGGGATCGACCTGATCGGCTCCATCGATAGCCACGTCGATTTCCCACCGGTTCTCTGAATCGATAAGCGGAATGCCTGCTTGCGTCGCGAGCGCAGCCGTTTCCGTCGATGTCGGCACGCCACGCAGTTTCAAGCCTGACCGGACCTTGTCACCCAAGGCAACTATCATGTGTTTCGCAGTCGTTCCAGTCCCTAACCCGACGACCATGCCGTCGCGGATGAATTCCACCGCCCTGAAGGCGGCGGCTTTTTTAAGACTGTCCAGACTTTCTGAGCTCATGGAATGGGAGCGAGCGAGAGAGCCCCTGCGACGGATGCGGCACCGAGCAGAGCGGTCTGTTGATTCATGATGACTTTCACCGGCACGGCGCTCAGCAGTTTCTTATACCGGCCCTTGTTCAAAAACGCCTTCATGAACGTCCCGTCTTGGAGCTTCATGATGAGCTTGGGCGCAATACCGCCACCGACATACACACCATTGAGGGAGAGCGCCTTCAAGGCGAGATTACCGGCTTCTGCGCCGTAAATCGACGCGAAGAGATCCAGCGTTTGCTTGGCAATCTCGGCTTGTCCTTGCAATCCTGCTTGAGCGATTTCAGCAGCCGGATTACCGGCTCTGATCTTTTCCGCAAGCCACGTCGGCTCGTTTTTCTTGGTGTCACGGAGGAATTCATATATCGCGTGTAAACCAGGTCCTGAGAGGATCCGTTCATAGCTCACATGGAGATACTGGGTCCGGAGGTACCGGAGCAGTTCGATTTCTTGATCATTGTTGGGTGCAAAATCCGTATGACCCCCCTCAGACGGCATGGGACGGTATGTCTTGCCGTCCCAGAATAAGATGCCTTCACCCAATCCGGTGCCGGCGGCAATGAGCGCCAATGCTTGCCGTTTGTTCGGCGGATTACCCGCATTCAGTACTTCCAGCTCGTCAGGCCGCAGCCACTGAAGGCCATAGGCGGTTGCTTCCAGATCATTAAGCAATTGCACGCGCGGAATATTGAATTGTTTGCCGATGGTCCGGCCGTCGATAATCCAGGGGAGATTCGTCGTCTGACAACGATTGTCGATAACGGGTCCTGCAATTCCAAAGCCGGCCGCCGTCAGTTTTTCCGGCTCAGCAGGGAATGTGGTGCATTTTTCGTTTTGGTCGGTTTCGTCGGTGTCTGGCGAAGCGACGGGAGATGGGCCTTTCGGTGGTGTAAGAAACTCGACGAGGATGTCTTCGAGCGATTTGTAATCACCACTTGGAAAACTCTCCAGACGCAATGGTTCCACACGTTCGGTTGTCCACTCATAGAGCGCCAGATTCGTCTTTGTCCCACCGATGTCTCCCGCGAGAATCATGTACCCTCTCTGTGTGTGTACTTCTTCGTCAGTCGTTGTGCAGCGGCTTGATCGAGCATCCACACGAGGCGACCCGATACCGGTGATATCCTCGCCGCCGGCAATGAATGATCCGCCTCGGATTCGGGCTCGATGACTCGGCGGACTATCTCTGCTTTACCTGGACCGGTCACCAGGAACAGTACCACAACTGCGTGATTCAGCATACCGAGGGTCAATGTCAGGCGAGACCTGATGCCTGTGGGAGCGTGACCGACCGTGACAATCTTGTTTTGTTCCTGCAAGGCTGCTGTTCCAGGAAAGAGCGATGCGGTATGTCCATCGTCTCCGAGGCCGAGAAGGACGAGGTCTATGAGCGGTACTTTTGGTGAAGGACTTTTGGTCAGCCTTCGAATGGCCTCCTCATACTCCTGAGCGGCGGCCGTTGAATCTTCATGCTCGCCTTTCATTCGGCAAATATGATCCGGCTGGATGTTGAGCGGTTGAAACAGCGAGGTATAAGCCATGTTGAAATTGCTATCCGGATGGTCCGGCGGGGTGCAGCGTTCGTCACCGAACAAAAAGAAGATACGGGACCAATTGAGCCGCGCCTTCCATTCGGCCGTAGCCAGGACCTGATAAAGCTTCTTCGGTGTGGATCCTCCTGAGAGAGCGATGACGAAGCGGCCCTGAGATGTGATAGCGTGTTCGCTCACAGAATGGATGAAGGCTGCGGCGTCCTGCGCCCACTCATGAAGGTTGCCTGCAATGCGGATTTTCGGGATGACAGGCATCTTAGTAGTGAGTAATCTTACGGCGTTTCGTTGAGGTTGTACGACGTCCGGATGATGCCGTCTCAGTCAATGCCGCTGTGATGGCGTTCACTGTGGCGGCTGGGTCACGACCTAATTGAACACGAACGGCGTGGCGATGGTGTGTGCTGAGTGATTCCAGGTCCCCCGCTGCCTGTGCCTGAGCCAATGTCCCAAACGAAAACGGCTTTCCGGGAATCGGCACGTCGGGCGTCATCCGGTCCACTAATTCCAGAAAGACGCCGGTATTGGGACCGCCCTTGTGGAGTTGTCCGGTTGAATGGAGATAACGAGGCCCATACCCAAAGGTAGTGGCAACGCGATGTCTTGCCATGAGGACCTTGCGGAAGCGGTTCACCGCTGTTTCGAACGGACGTGACGGAGTGGTATAGGCCAATACTGAAACATATGTGCCGGGCTCAAGATGGCCCGACAGATCTTGGGCGGCATTCTTGGGATGGCTGTTCGCTTGTTCCGGCAGTCGTCCTGTCGATTGGAAAGTTTGCAGGACTCGATTGGTGTTGTCCTTGCTCTCCTGGACATTCGGCTGGTCGAACGGGTGAATGCCGAGTAAGTATCCAGCGATGGCCGTCGCAAACTCCCACCTGAAGAACTCGGCGCCCACATCATAGCGGTCACGGAGATTGAATTGGACTACCGGTTGTTCAGCCTTGACGAGGGCTTGAACCGCTTGATCGAGCGTATGGTTCTTGTCTCCTTTCAGTTTGAGATAGACGAAGAATCGGTCGGTTCCATAGGCGCGTGGCTTCAGAACGGGTTCCTGTGCAATTGGAATGAGACCCCTGCCCTCCTTCCCCGTGCTTTCAGCGAGAAGTTGCTCGACCCAAAGCCCGAACGTCGAGAGAGATGGAGATGCAATGACTGTCACTTTATCGCGTCCGGCCTTAGCGAGACTTCCCATAGCCGCGCCTAGATATGCACCGGGATTAGTCCCGACGTCTTTCTGCTGGCGACATTGTTCCGCCATACCGGCTGCCCGGTCCAAAAGTCTGGCAATATCGAGGCCGAGGAGTGCAGCAGGCACAAGTCCGAACAGAGAAAGCACGGAATACCGTCCGCCGATATCAGCCGGATTCGTGAAGATCCCTCCAAATCCATGGTCGCGCGCCATCTTCTCCAAGCCGGTGCCCGGGTCGGTGATCGCGACAAACTGCTTTCCTCCATGATTCCCCTTGGCCTTCGTCACTTGGTTCCAAAAATGAGCGAAGAGCGACATCACTTCGATCGTACCCCCGGACTTGCTGGCCACGAGAAAGAGAGTCCGCGATGGGGAAATAGCCTTCGTGACCTGTCGAACCCAATCAGGAACGGTCGAATCAAGGACCCACAGACGCGGGAAGCCTTTTTGAGATCCAAACAAGGTACGGAAGACTTCAGGCCCAAGGCTGCTGCCTCCCATTCCCAGTAACACGACGTCTTTGATATTGAGACCTTTAGCCGTTGCAACGCAGCGTTGCAGCTGCTCCAGCTGTCGGCGCATCTCTTCTTGTACCGTCAACCAGCCCAGACGGTCGACGATTTCGTTGGGGTCCGGCTTCCAGAGTCGATGGTCCTTTGCCCATAGGCGGTCAACAACCTGCGCGCTGATCGCTTCGATGGCCGGTTTAACTATGGATTGAAATATGGCTGGAAGCTTGTCATTCAACCGCATAGACGGAGGTTCCTCCTCATCGAAATCGAAGTGGTACGGTTGGTGGGTAACTCATGCGTATCTTATTGATCCGGTGTGGAAAAGGCAACATAGACTCCCTACTCTGTTTCCCTATTTATCGGCCGGACGGCGAATGACCAAAGCCATGCCATCGACCAGAGACCAGGCCAAAGATTGCGCATGGTTGACAGAGAGGGTCAGTCGGAGGTGAGCCGTGGGCTCGGATGAGCGGTCCATTAACAATCTACCCGTCCAGTCCTTCACATTTCGCCACCCCACTTTTCCTAGCAGAAGCGCACTTTGGAAGAGATTATCGCTTTCGACGGATGGAACCACCGTGACGCTCAAAGAGGGAGTGAAGGACAACACGTAGTCGGCCGGCATATCGGCGAGAGAAATGGGCTCCTGCTCGACTTCTGCACCGGGTTCAACCTTTCGTCTGACGACCTGAGGCCGTGCCACCAATCGGTGGATCCCTTTCAGATCCTTCCATGATTCGGCAGACCAGACCATGATAGGGATTTGGTGGAGGCCGACTCCACGACCCTTAATGGAAATCGTACTTCCACTCAAATCAATCAAAAGATATGTTTGAGGACGCGCAGCCAGCTTGAGTTCTTCCTCAAGCACCCGCATTGCCTCTTTCAATTCATTGGGGTTATTGAGATTCAGGTCGGGAAAGACCTCGATATCCTTTCCCCAACTTGGTGTGGTGAAGGCAAGAAGAAAAAGAATGGCGCAGAGGTTCATGGGTAATATCTGCGCGCTCTTGAGGGATCAAAAGATCATGATCGGTGTCCCTACTCGAGCGAGCTTGTAGACACCTTTAAGGTCGCTGTCATTGAGCCGGATACATCCATGTGTCACGTTTTTCCCCAATAAACGAGTATAGAGCGTCCCATGGATGAAATAGCCTTTGCCGAATCCCAAGGCATATTCTCCGAGGACCCCTTGTTCGGCGCGGTCGGCGGCATTTTGCGGTACGGCGAGTCCCTCTTCGATGAATGCCCAGTCGGGCTTGATCCATGTGGGATTGGTCAATTTCGACTTGACGAGAAACTCTCCTCGTGGCGTATCGAAAATCCACTGGCTGTTACCTTCGCCGGGCTTATCGAGAATTGTTCCGCTACCGGTCGAAGCAATCGCATCGAGGACTACTTGCTCTTGGTGCTTCACATAGAGTCGGTTCCTGGCCGTATCGACTAAGATGTAAGGCTGGGTCGGCATGAGGTGGGACAGCTGTTTGGAGAGTATCTTATACCGGGCTTGCAATGTACGAAGATCGGCTTTGTCCTGCACAGCGGGTTGGTGAACGGCTGCGGAGTTTTCGAGCGCCGCGTGATTGGTAGTAAAGGCGCTTATGACCACTAATAGGAGTAAGACGACTGCTGAAGTTGCAAGGAGGAGTCGTCCCATCAGTTTACGCTCAGATTTCGTCTCTACGTTGGACCAGTTCAGACAAGGCCAGAGCCACCGCGTTCTCTTTCGTCAAGGCACCGACGATCGTGACCGGTGTCCCGACAGAGACGCCCTCGTAGAGAACAGCCATATTCGGATTATCGAGCATAATGCATCCAAGGGTCTGGGCCAACAGTTCGTTGTCGGCTCCATGGATCTCGATAAGGCCCCCTATGCCTTTGGCAGGACCGATCTTTCCCGACTTCTTCGCAAGGTCGAACCGCCGACGATCTTCGGCATTGGGATAATCCAGATCCAGGGCTCGATAGAATTGCGTCTGCCCTTGACCGCGCTTGTCCGTCACGCGATAGCGTCCTTCCGGTGTCGCTCCGTCCCCTTGGAACCGTTTTTCCAGCATGCCGTTGAACCCTAACCGGACGGGATATGATAGCATCTTCCGCCCGCTCTTGTAGAGAGTCAATTCTCGGTCTGCTTTACTCACCACGATAGCCGTTGATTGATGGATTCGTGACCAATCGATAGTCTGCTTGGCTAAGCTCTGCCAATAGGCGATCCGGCTCTCGTCGGCGTAGCGCCCCAATTCTTGGCTGAGTAATAAAACTTGAGCCTTGAAAGCGGAATCCGCTTTCTCTGCCGCTTGCATGGCTCGTTGGAAATCTTTCTGTTCGAAGAAGGAACGGGCCTGTTTGACAAGAAGACCCGTCTGAACGGCTTTTTCTCCTAGGAGGATACGTCCATCGATCGATTCGACCTTCGAGATAATCGTATGGAGCCGTTCTTCAAGGCGATCCACTTTAGCCTGTGCCGTGCGATGCTGCGAGGTGTGCCTCTCGTGCAGCTGGGACACGGTGCGCTCGCCCATGATGTAGAGCCGGCGGAGTTCATTCTCAAGATCACTCGATTCCCATGGCCATGTGATTAGATCATCGTCCAATTGGACGCGTGCTTTGAGCGAGACCCATTGGCGAACAAACTGCCCGTACTCCTCAGGCGCAGCTTCCGGAGCCCGCAATGCGATTAAATCTTGATCAATGGCTTCAAGGGCTACAAGGAGGTCCGGCGGAACGGCTTGAACGCAGCCCATTAAACAGAGAATGCAGATAACCGCAGCAAGCGTTTTATGTATCTGATCAAGCGCCATGCCGTGCGTTACTTTTTCTTTGCGGGTTTTCCTTTTCCCACCTTCGCAAGGGCGTTCTGTATTTCGACTGACACGCCTTGGCTCATGTCGTGAATAGCCTTTGCCTGGGTTTGCGCAGCAGGGTAATCTTCTTTGTCGATCGACGCCTGAACCTGTTTCAGTAACGACTTCAGCCCTTCCACGTCGTTCTTAATGGCCTCCACCGCCGCACGGTCTTTTCCGACCGGTGCCTTGGCGACCAAATCTTGCGTCGCTTTCACCGCCTCTTCGGCGACTTGTTGAGCTTGCAAGGCTGCTGCTTTGGCCTCTTCCTTTTTTTCAACCGAAGCCGCCTTGATCCGTTCACTGTCGGCTTTGGCCGAGGCAGATAGTTGTTGTGCCTTGCCGTAGTCCCGAAAGAGTGTGAACTTTTCGTCCTGATCGGCGACTTCTTTCCGCAATGCGGCAAGGGTACCTTCTAGCTTGGCGTACTCATCGGCGCTATATGTGGCAGCGCCGCTTTCCTGCGCATCTTTGAGAGCCTTTTCCGCGTCTTGGATCTGCTGAGTAGGGGGCTCCGCACATCCGGCGATCACAACGAGAGTCAAGAAAAGAGAGACAAGGGATGCTTTTCTCAGCATACGGGGAATCCTCCTTACAGGTTCTATCCATGGACTTTGGTCAATCGGATTCTTCCTTCATCTTAATGTAGAAGCCCGTCATCGACAGCCGGCATTACTCTTCAAAAACCATTGAGACTATTTCAAGTATGCGCCAGCTTAACAGACTTGAACCGTCAGGCATACTAGCACGGCCCAAACATGCAGCAAGCTCGGTGCCACTCATAATCGTCATTGTCGGATAAAGATTCAATCTATTTTGCATATTTATGAGAGATTGATGATCTTTGTGCACCCGATTTTTGTGGCATTCTGGTGACAGGAGGCAAAAGCGCCTCAACGCCGCGGATGATGAAGGACTGATGTTGGATAATCTTTTATATACCTGCCAGAGGCGGCATGAAATTGACAGGTCCAAGTCCCTCCCCTATAATTCGCCGTTCATGTGAATCGACCTATTAAAACCGAAGCAATGGAAGGGAACTATGTCTTTCACATTTCAACAACCGTCCAACTTAAAAAAGAAGCGCGAGCATGGATTTAGGAAGCGTATGAGCACCAAAAATGGACGCAAGGTACTGGCCCGTCGAAGGGCAAAGGGACGAGCTCGGTTGACCGTCTAGACGCATCGAGTCGGATCAGCGGTGTTCTTCGAGTCGCTCTCCAATCTATCTCGTGCTGTTGAGCGTGTATTCACCTACCAGCTAGAGTCTCTCCGGGATCGTGAACGGATGGGATGCGGCGAAGAAACACCCTCTTCCCAATGACACTGAAAGCGCAAGGACGAGATGTTTTTTTGCGCAGCAACCGCGACATTCAAATCGTCAAACATCACGGTCGGCGGATTTCGACCGCCTTCTTCAATCTTTTGGCGTACAAGATGAACGATGCCCCGAGTCGCGTGGGAATTATTGTGGGGAAGCGATTTGGGAATGCGGTCCGACGCAATCGAGCCAAACGAGTCTTTCGCGAACTGGTAAGGCACGTATATCCGGACCTGGTGCCAGGCCAGGGGCTTCTCGTGTTTCCAAAGCGAGACGCACTATTGCAACCCCGAGAGGGGTTGGTCCAAGCGTGGAAGACGTCTCTTGAGCGTTTCCATCTTCTTCGACCAAGGGCATATTGATATGCAATCGCTATGTCTGTGGCTGATTCAGGGATACCGCCTGGTGATTTCTCCTATGTATGGTCGCACATGCCGATTTGAACCCAGCTGTTCGCAATATGCCTCAGATGCTATCAGCAAATATGGAGCGTTACAGGGGCTCGGCCTAGCCATCCTCCGGCTTATGAAATGTCACCCCTTCCATCCCGGTGGAGAGGACCCCGTCAAGTAGCGACGATTACACCTTTTAAGAAAGCATAGCCTCTTCATGGACAAAAATCGCGTCATCGTGTTCTTGGTACTCTCCCTGGGGATTATCTTCGGGTATGAATACCTGCTTAAAGAGCTGGGTCTGCTTCCTCAACCGACCATTTCGGAACCGGCCGGGCCTTCCACGAGCGATACGTCATCGCCTTCGAAGACAAGCCCTGGCGCTCCAACTTCAAACGTTCCGGCAACCAAGGAAACAGCTGTACCAAAACCCGCCGGTGGGGGCAGCCCGGCTCAAGAGCCTCGCGAAGAACCTTCCCCGATAGAGGTCGTCGAGGTAGAGACGGATCTTTATCGGGCTAAGTTCACGACCCGCGGAGGCGCACTGATCAGTTGGGAACTCAAGCGCTATCGCAACAGTTCTGACGGGAAGTCCGCAGTGCAACTCGTACGACAGGGAGGCAAGTTTGCCGAACCCCTGACGATCACAGCAGATGATGCTGCTCATTCAAAAGGATTAAGCGAAGGGATCTACAGGGTTGAAAAAGACTTTACGGCCTTGGACCAGGACCACCCCACGGGCCACATGACCTTCTATTATGCTAATCCAGCGACTGGCGTACGTTTGGAAAAACAACTGACCTTTCACGCCGACAGTTATGTCGTGGATATCGCGTTGAAATCCAGCGGACTCGAAGGGGCGTTGAAAGTCGGATTGGGGACGAATTTTGGGGTTGTAGATTGGGGAGAAGGGTTCATCGGTTCTGTCGGAGCGGCTTCGCTCATTGACGACAAGATTGAAAACGACATGCCGGAATCCGAGACTGAGCGCAAGGGTTCCCTAAGATGGACGGCCTTGCAAGACAAATATTTCATTGCCGCACTTATTCCAAAAACAAGTGCATCCGCTTTGCCCAAGAAGCAAGGGGACAAGCTCGTTTCCACTGCGGTTCGTTTGGCGGTCGACTCCTCCGGAACATCGGTCGGACTCCAATTATTCGCCGGTCCCAAGGAGTATGACACGCTGCAGAGTTTGCAAATTAGGCTCGAAGATACCATCGATTTTGGATGGTTTCTTTTCGGAAGCTGGGATACGGTCAGAGCCGTGGCCAAGCCCATCTTCTACGTGCTGCGTTATATCAATGAGTACACACATAATTATGGACTGACGATCATCCTCTTGACCGTCATCATCAAGCTGCTGTTTGTCCCCCTGCAATACAAAAGTTATACATCGATGAAGAAGATGCAGGGCATCCAGCCGAAGGTTGCTGCGGTCCAGGAGAAATTTAAGGACGATCGCGAACGTTTGAACAAGGAACTCATCAAACTGTACCGGGATCACAAGGTCAATCCCGTCGGCGGCTGTCTCCCTATGGTATTGCAGATGCCGGTCTTCGTATCGCTGTTCAATATTCTGTATATGACGATCGATTTACGTCAAGCACCGTTGGGATTGTGGATTACCGATCTGTCAGTTCAGGATCCCTACTACATTCTGCCGATCATCATGGGAATCAGCATGGTGGTCATGCAAAAGATCCAGCCGACGACCATGGACCCGACTCAGGCGAAAGTCATGCTGATGCTTCCGGCCCTCATGACCTTTCTGTTCATCAATTTTCCTGCCGGCTTGGTGTTGTACTGGTTGACCAATAACGTGCTCACCATCGTGCAACAGTTCGTCACGGATCGCTTTTTCTTTCGAACTCCCGCAATAACACCGGCTACGGATGAACAAGATGGCAAAAAATGATGCTCGGTCGGTTTCGCTCACCGATCTGGCCGAACGTATGTGAACATGCTGGCCGTCGGAACGCCCGAGGATACGATTTGTGCAATTGCCACTTCTGCCGGCGAGGGAGGTATCGGTATTGTTCGGATAAGCGGACCAAATGCCGTTGACATAGGGGACCGCGTTGTGCGACTGCGCTCCAAGCAGTCGCTTCAATCACTCGTTTCTCATAGGCTGCACCTGGCCGATATTCTCTTTGCGCCTGTTCCTCCAATCGGTAACCGACCTACTCCCGAGACACGTCACTCGACCGAGCAGATAATTGACGAAGGCCTGGTGGTCTATATGAAGGCACCTCGATCTTTTACCGCGGAGGACGTGATTGAGATTCATTGCCACGGAAGTTGGCTCGTTCTGCAACGAGTCTGTGAGGCTTGCGTCGCTGCCGGAGCTCGCCTCGCACAAGCAGGAGAGTTTACCAAGCGGGCTTTCTTGAACGGCCGCTTGGATTTGTCCCAGGCTGAGGCTGTGTTGGACACCATCAGAGCTAGGTCGGAACTTGGACTCAAATTGGCCCAACGTCAGCTCCGTGGCGAACTCGCGCAGCAAGTCCACCGATTGCGCACCCGTCTCGTAGGCCTGTTGGCCCACCTGGAAGCAGGAATCGATTTCGCTGCGGAAGATATAACGTTCGTCGGACGTGAGGAGATGATCGTCTCTCTGCAGGAGACGCTGACTCATGTTCGGCAAATGTTGGCGACTGCCGAAACCGGACGCATACTGCGCGACGGAGTCCGCGTGGTGATCATTGGAGAGCCCAATGTCGGCAAATCAAGTTTATTGAACAGTTTACTCCGCGAGAACCGAGCTATTGTGACCGACATCCCCGGCACGACTCGCGATATTATCGAGGAATCGGTCGTCTGGTTTGGTCTGCAAGTCACCTTGGTCGATACCGCGGGCCTGCGTGATACAACCGACCTCGTCGAACTGGAAGGTATCCGTCGTTCTAAAGAGGCTCAGAACCAGGCGGATATCGTTCTGCATGTCTTGGATGGCGCTCAACTAGCAAAGATAGATGTTGGCAACGTCCGCTTGCCTTCTCTGGTTCATGAACAGTTGTGTGTCGTCAATAAAATCGATTTGATCAACACTGCAGCGATACAACCGCTGTCCGACGCACTTCGCGCTCACACAAAGTGTGAGGTTTTTCCCATTTCAGCTCAAACGGGCGACGGACTTAATGCGTTGAAACAGGCTATTCGAGCACAATTTGTGAAGATGTCCTTGGAACCGGGCGACGGTGTCGTTGTCACTCATGTTCGACATCGGGTAGCACTTGAGCGAACGGAGGCATCACTTCAAGAGTCACTGGCCTCGACCGAACGGGGCATAGAGCCTGAATTTATAGCGGTCGATCTGAGAGGCGCAGCTGATGCGCTGGGCGAGATTGTCGGGGCAATTACGTCCGACGAAGTTTTGGACCGAATTTTTTCCGAGTTTTGTATCGGCAAATAGAGGAACCAGTGCCTACAGCATTTGATGTCATCGTGGTGGGGGGCGGCCATGCCGGATGCGAAGCCGCGATGGCTTCGGCACGGATGGGTGCGAAAACTTTGCTTTTGACGATGGAACTGGGCCGAATCGCACAGATGTCGTGCAATCCGGCGGTCGGCGGGATCGCCAAGGGACACCTTGTGAAGGAGATTGACGCGCTCGGCGGTGAGATGGGACGGAACACGGATCGTTCAGGAATTCAATTTAGATTCATCAACACCAGCAAAGGGCCGGCGGTTCGGGCGTTGCGCGCCCAATGCGACAAATCGTTGTATCGCATGGCTATGCAGGAGACCCTCGCCTCACAGGAGCACCTGACCCTGGCGGAAGGAGTCGTGGATCGATTGCTCGTGGCCGGAGGTATGGTAACCGGGATTGTGACGGGCTCAGGTGAGACGATCAATGCGAAAGCCGTCATCATGACATCAGGTACTTTCCTTAAGGGCCTTATCCATATCGGACTCACCCATTTCCCGGCCGGTCGCGCGGGAGAAGCCTCGGCCGAACATCTTTCAGACTGCATGCGTGACCTCGGGTTTGAGGTTGGACGCCTCAAGACCGGAACTCCTCCCCGGTTGGACAAGGCTACGATTGATTTCTCAGTAATGATTCCTCAGCCCGGTGATACTCCTCCACCTCCTTTTTCGTATCGCACTCAACACATCACGACCAGACAAGTTCTCTGTCACTTAACCCATACCAGTCGAAAAACACATGACATTATTCAAAAAAATCTCGACCGCTCACCTCTGTACAGCGGTATCATTGAATCTACAGGACCTCGGTACTGTCCTTCCATTGAGGATAAAATTGTGCGTTTTGCTGAGAAAGAACGTCACCAGGTTTTTATCGAGCCGGAAAGCCTTGACTCGATCGAATTTTACCCGAACGGTATTTCAACCAGTCTACCGGTAGATGTTCAGGCCGCAATGTTGAAAACAATCCCCGGATTAGAGCATGCCAAAATACTTAAACCAGGCTATGCGATTGAGTATGATTATTTTCCTCCTCGTCAACTCTATCGAACGCTCGAAACAAAACAGGTTGCAAGTCTCTATCATGCTGGACAAATCAATGGGACCTCTGGATATGAAGAAGCTGCGGCGCAGGGCTTGATTGCCGGTATTAATGCTGTTTTGAAGTTGCGGGAAAAGCCTCCTCTCATCCTGGATCGGTCACAAGCCTATATCGGGGTGCTCATCGATGATCTCATTACAAAAGATACCCAGGAACCTTATCGAATGTTCACGTCGAGGGCTGAGTATCGATTGCTTCTCCGCCACAACAATGCAGACCTTCGCCTCATGCCGATTGGATATGACGTTGGCCTGATCTCCGAGGAAGCATATATGAGGTTTTTGCGAAAGAAATGTCTGATCGAAAAAGAGATTGAGCATCTGAATACGGCCAGGCCACCATTCACCGAAAAAATCAGATTTCATACCAAAGGCACATATCTGGAGAATGCCTCATCTGCCATGACCATGGCACAGCTTCTTCGGCGACAAGAATCAAGCTATCAAGAACTCTTAAGAGCTTTTGAAATGCCCTTCATTTCCGACAATGAAATTGGTGAAGAAATTGAACTTCAGATCAAGTACGAAGGCTATGTACGCCGCCAAATCCAACAAGTTGAAAAATTTAAGAAACTTGAGCAAAAATTGATTCCTCGCATGTTCGATTACAACACCGTGACAGGTTTTTCCACAGAAGTTCGAGAAAAGTTCAATAGAGTAAGACCTGAAACGGTAGGCCAGGCATCGAGAATATCCGGAGTGACCCCCGCTGCCATATCTTTGCTTTTAGTTGCAATAGAAAAGGGCCGGCGTCAGTCTCCTCCCGTTAGGCAAATAGTGTCATAAAATTTGAGTAGCATCCCAATCTTCCCTATTGACCTCACTCTTACATCAGCGTAGTTGTTCCACGTGGAACAAACGAATTCATCTTTCACACTATTGCAGGAAAACTCGGCAGAAATTGGCGTTCCACTCAGTAACGAACAAGTACAGCGGTTCATGGTATACCTTAAGCAGCTTCAATTCTGGAATCAATCGTTCAACCTCACAAGCATCACTCTAGATAATGAGATTATTATCAAGCATTTTGTGGACTCCCTTGCCGCACTTAGAGCGAATGATATTAAGATTGGAGCGAGGCTGCTCGATGTCGGCACAGGAGCTGGATTTCCTGGAATTCCTTTAAAAATTGCGAGGCTGGACTTACACCTTACGCTCATTGAGCCAGCGACGAAGAAATCCTCCTTCCTTCGCTTCATCATCGGCCTCCTACAGCTTGATACCGTCGATATCTTCAATGGGACTCTAGAGAAATTCTTGAATGATCGGCCACCACATGAATCTTTTGACTGCCTGACCACTCGTGCGTTGAAACACGACTTAATCCTGCGTCATGGCAGAAGGCTCCTCCGAAAAGGGGGGAAGGTCATTCTTTATTCGTCACAACCGATTAAGCGGTCAGATTTATCTTCTCAATGGTTAGTGACAAATGAATACATTTTTCAGCTTCAAAAAGGATATGGCCAGAGAGTGATTTCCACTGTTACACCTTCCATTTAAGGGTTTTGGTGTTCCACGTGGAACAACTTGCTGTAGGAGTCTCTTCAATGGGAAAGGTTGTCGCGATTGCGAACCAAAAAGGCGGGGTTGCCAAGACGACCACGGCTATAAATCTTTCATCAGCCATTGCTCTAGAAGAAAGATCCATACTCCTCATAGATATGGACCCCCAAGGAAACGCGACGAGTGGTCTCGGCATTGACCAACAGTCCTTGAAGAGGACAACATACAGTTGCCTTGTCAAAACCAACACGATTCAAGAATCATCACTACAGACTTCCGTTTCAGGACTCACTCTCTTACCGGCCAACGCGGATCTGGCGGGGGCTGAGGTTGAACTTGTCAACGTTGAAAGGCGCGAAAGTCATCTCAGGATCATCATTGAGGAAGTCAGAGAGAAGTATGACTTTATTTTCCTCGATTGCCCTCCAGCTCTTGGAATTCTTACCATCAATGCCCTTACCGCGGCAGATTCCGTTCTCATACCGGTCCAATGCGAATATTACGCAATGGAAGGCCTGACTAGGCTCATCGGGAGTATTGATCTTGTCCGTCAATCGTTTAACTCCAGCTTAACTCTAGAGGGCATCGTCTTGACGATGTTTGATTCGCGCAACACCTTATCCAAGCAAGTAGCTGAACAAATACGATCTCATTTCGTCGATAAGGTTTATCAAGCCGTCATCCCGCGCAATGTATCGCTCGCAGAGGCGCCGAGTTATGGCCGACCCGGAATCTTATACAACGTGGCATCTGCCGGCTCGCAAGCATACGTATCTCTAGCTAAGGAGTTTATTGTCCATGGAGAAAAAAGCCCTCGGTAAAGGACTTGGCGCGCTTCTACCCTCCTCCAAAGCGGGCCAGTCAATGGAGTCGGCCGATGTCCAGCGGATACGAATTGAGCATATCGTACCGAATCGCTATCAACCGCGGCACATCTTTACCCCAGAAGAACTTGCTGAACTAACGGCTTCCATTAAAGAGAGCGGAGTTCTTCAGCCGATTATAGTTCGCCGTAAGGGTGACGGCATTTACGAATTGATCGCCGGAGAACGCCGATGGCGCGCCTCGAAGGAAGCCGGCCTGGAGACCATCCCCGTCGTCATCCGCAATTGCAGCGATCAAGAGTCTCTCTTGCTGGCATTGGTAGAGAATCTCCAACGGGAAGACTTGAATCCGATGGAGACTGCGCGGGCGTATTCGCGCATGATGAATGAATTCGGCCTTACGCAAGACGCGATTGCCGTAAAAGTCGGTCGTGATCGTTCTTCCGTCGCAAACTTCGTTAGACTGATCCATCTTCACCCGGAAGTACAGGAACTCGTCGAAGGAGGAACTCTCACAACAGGTCATGCGAAAGCCCTGCTCGGCCTCCAATCCCCCGAGGAGCAGATCAGGATCGGCAGAATGGTCGTCGCCGGCACTCTTTCCGTCAGAGAAACAGAAAAACTCGTAGACCTCTCTCTCGCAGGAAAGAAGCGGCAGCCGAAAAGTCTTCACAGTTCACCTTGGGCTGATCTCGAGATCAGGTTGCAGAAGCGTCTTGGCACGAAAGTGACGATCCATCCATACAAGCAAGGAGGGAAAATCGTCATTCATTATTTCTCCCCTGACGAACTCGATGGTATTGTAGAGACACTCCTGAGTTAGCCCTTGCTTGGTCGCAGTGCGCCTCGCACTTGCTATAAAAAGCCTATCTATTGCCTTTTAAGCGCATGAACGCTAAATATCTCATCGAAACAAACCGATATGTTCTCTAACGGTAAGTCCACGCTTTTAATCGATCCAGTGATTCTAAATCTCAAGAGGAGGAGAATGTATGTGGAAGGAGAAACAAGACGGTAGACGCTCAGACGACGTCGATACTGAGAGCAATGGATTGAGCACGGAACCTATGCGGCACGAACCCGGACAAGATGTCAGCGCTTTCGTAGGAAAGGGCGTTGTGTTCAAGGGCACCATCACCTACAACGGGACCGTGCGAATCGATGGCACGCTCGAGGGCGAAATCCACACCGATGGCATCCTGTTGGTAGGCGAAGAAGCCGTTATTACGGCGAAAGTTACGGCCGGAACGATCGTCTGTAAAGGGAAGATCACCGGCGATATTCATGCCAGAGACAAGATGAAATTACGGGCTCCTGCGATTATCAACGGAGGAATCACCACGCCCATGCTCTCCATGGAAGAAGGAGTCCTCTTTAACGGTACCTTAGAGATGGAACAAGCCGCGCCTACCTCGCAACGTGACACGCCACATCTGCATTCCATCGGAATTCCGGGTGAGCCTCCCATCAGGAGGGTCTCGGCATAGGCTGTGATACACTACAATAAATACCGGGAGTATTTGTTTTCCATCGAAGGAGGATCCCTTCTGTTCAACCCATTTGACGACGATGCCTCGTCGGTTGTTGTCACAAGGAGCAAGGTAAACTGATGTGGGCTTTAGGCGACAAACATGCTCAAGACACGAGCAACAGCGATAATTTTACATTCCTGGCAAAAGGAGTCGATTTTAAGGGCATTCTCAACTTTGATGGGACCATCCGCATCGACGGTCGCCTTGAAGGCGAAGTCCACACCACCGGAACTCTGATTATCGGGGAGCAGGCAGTCATTAAAGGCATTCTTTCAGCGGGCACCCTTATGACCAGCGGCAAGGTCAATGGCACGGTCACAGCTACCGCAAAAGTTCAAATCCTTAAGCCTGGGATCCTTATTGGTGATATTCGTACACCCGGCATTTCGATCGAGGATGGCGCTCACTTTCATGGCATGTGTGACATGGGAGCTCATAAATGGGTCGATGAAAACCCATCGTCACCCAAGAATGTTCACGACTTGGCATCCCATCGAGGCAAAGCTCGGGCGGCAGACCTCTAGCCCTTTATCCACTCCTCCCGGTACAATACTGCCCCATGACTCGACCAACCGTTCTTCTCGGTATGAGCGGCGGAGTTGATAGCTCCGTTGCTGCCGCATTGCTGGTTCGCCAGGGCTACGACGTGCACGGCATTACCCTTCAGGTATGGGAACACGAAGACGAAACTGTATCAGCCTCCAAAAAGTGGCAAGAGCGGGGATGTTGTAAGGTCGGCATCGCCAGGCACGTCGCCAAACTCCTCAACATCTCCCACGAAGTCATCGATACTCGCGACACATTTAGAAAAGGAGTCATAGATGATTTTCTCCACGGCTATACCACGGGCACGACACCCAATCCCTGTGTGCGCTGTAACGAGAGAGTGAAAATTCGGGGTCTCATGGATCTCGCAGCCTCGCGAGATTTCAATTACGTAGCAACAGGACATTACGCCCGTATTCAGAGCAATCAT
The DNA here is from genome assembly GCA_025936075.1 of Nitrospira sp. Taxonomy (GTDB): domain Bacteria; phylum Nitrospirota; class Nitrospiria; order Nitrospirales; family Nitrospiraceae; genus Nitrospira_D. The sequence goes on from JAICUC010000003.1 coordinate 25,686, forward strand.
GGCACTTTCGTCCTCGCACGGGCCACTGATAATCGCAAGGATCAAACCTACTTTCTCTACCGCCTCAATCCTCACTGGCTTCCCAAGCTCCTCTTCCCTCTGGGCAATCTGGTCAAATCAGACGTCTGGAGAGAAGCTGAAGCCTTGAGGCTCCCGGCTGATGAGCTTAAGGAAAGTCAGGAGATCTGCTTTGTCACTCAAGGAGATTATCGTACATTCATTGAAAAAGAGGTTCCCGAGGCCAAAAGACCCGGCCTCTTTATCGACGAGGCAGGGCAGCCGTTGGGCCAACACGACGGAATTGCATTCTACACACCAGGTCAACGCCGGGGTCTTGGCGTTGCCACAGGACAACGGCTCTATGTTCAACAAGTACACCCCGCCACCAATACTGTCATGCTCGGCCCGGAGAAATCCTTGCTCAGACAAAACTGTACGGTGAGCGACATCAATATCTTTGTGCCTCGACTATTAGAGAGCCCCACCGAAGTTCACGTTAAAGTCCGCTACGCGACACCGCCGACACCTGCTATTCTTTCACCGTTGACCTCCTCAAGCCTCTGTGTTCAATTCCGGGAGCCTCAACGGGCATTGAGCCCCGGCCAATCCGCCGTCTTCTATGAAGGAGAGCTGGTTCTCGGAGGCGGAATTATCCAACCGTTCTAACCCCCGGACCCTTTCTTCTTCTTGACTTGTCCCGCAATCATCCTATAGCCTTGAGAGCTATCAGTGCGGAGGATAACTCTCTCCGTTCCGACTAGAAGTCCGTAGCATTAATCTGAGGTTCTGATGTTCGGCTCATTTGGGTGGATGGAATTACTGCTGATCTTGGTCATTGTCTTGATCATCTTCGGCGCGGGTAAACTTCCCCAATTGGGAGAAGGCCTCGGTAAAGCCATTAAAGGCTTCAAGAAGTCCGTACACGAGGCCGACGCAATTGACGTAACACCGGCCGAACAGCCTCAGCAGGCTCAGTCGCAGGCCGCCTCATCCAATCAGGTCAACGCCCAATCAGCACCCACGCCATCGGCCGCCTCTCAAGCACCGCAACCGGGACAGGTGAAACAAGGGTAAAAAGCCTGAGTGTCCTGTGACGATTGGACAGCGTGGAGATTAACGGCATTACCACTACAAGTTGAATCATGTTTGGATTGGGAGCCAGCGAGATACTCATTATTCTGGTAATAGCCTTTCTTCTCTTCGGCCCAAAACAACTCCCCGAAGTCGGACGCCAAGTCGGCAAAGCCATTAAGGGCTTTAAAGATACGGCCGAGGATCTGCGTAAATCAGTGGAGCCAGAGCTCAACATGATTCAACAAGAAGTCAAAATGGTCGAACAGGACTTTCAAGCTTCTATGAAAGAAGCCGAAGAAGAAATCACTGCTGCGGGTAAACAATCGGAGGAGACTCCACAGTCCCTTAACACGTCGGGTCACCCATAACCGGAATGATCAGTGCGGTCGTTTCACCAGGAGGATACGGGCAACATGGACGCTCCCCCATTTCCCTCCTCTCATTGAACTCTCTCGTTGTCAATTGCATAGAGATAAATCCTTACCCATTTTTTTCCTCGTGCTGAAAGGGGCCTGTACGACTCCCTTCCTCTTCAGAGAATGATCACCGTAAGGACGATTTCTAAACCGACAGTTCGAGGACAGTGGGAAACGGTCTTCCTCACAGCTATAACTGCGGCGGTCGGAGTATTTACCGTCTGTAGTCCCGTCGAGAGCGCCTTCGAGTTGCCCGAAGGGGAAAAGATAACCAATCCCATTGTCATCGGACGTGGTATCCCTCAAAAAGAAGCCTACGAACCATTCGATCCAAAGATCGGCAGAAACTTCGATATCAAAAACCTCTGGATGCGCGCCGACCTCCGCGTACGACCCGAATTCCGCAACAACGTCTGTTTCGGCGGAGGGATAGGAGCGGCCGGAGAATGTAACGGCCCCGGTATTGCGTCAAATAACCTGACCGGCAACGCCAACGATCAATTCGTCCAACAGATGACCCGTCTGGGCATCGGTTACGATCTGTCACCCGACGTCAATTTTTACCTTGAACTCATTGACTCCCGTACTTGGGGTGGTAATGGCACACCTGTCGGTGCCGGAGGCGCTGGGAACAACGGAGACCCGTCGATCCATACCTGCGGGTCCACGCCTAATCCGGGCGGGAGGCCGGTCTGCACACTCGGAGTGCGAGCCGGCTATATGTTGATTCGTAACTTTGCCGGCGTACAGGGCTTGGGCTTAAAGGCTGGTCGGCAGTATCTGGTGTTCGGCGACCAGAGTTTGTTCGGCCACTTCGATTGGGCCAACACAGGCTTCTCGTTTGATGGCGCCATGGTGCAGTATACCCACAGCATCGTGGATACCCATGTAGGCTGGTTTCGAACCGCAGAAACGGACCTTTTACAAGGAGCACCCGTGGGTAGCGGAAACCCGAACATCGGAGGAACAGGCCAAGCCAAAAACGCCGGCGGCGACGCCGATTTACTCATTTTTTATAATCAAATTAAAACTGTCCCTGGATTTCTCATTGAACCCTTCTATGTCTATTACAAAAACAACTTGGGTGGCGGAGATATTTCTTCTCAGGGCCTCGGCACTCCGAAGCACGGCAATCAAACCCGCCATACCGTCGGAGGACGGGTAGCCATGAAGAAAGGCTACTTCGACCTATCCAGCGAAGTGGTCTATCAGTTCGGGCAGATGGGGGATACCGCTGCCAGCGCGAGCAGCCTATGCGGGGATCCTGGAGGAGAAGGAAAATGTCTCCACATCAATGCATGGGCAACTAGAAATTGGTTCGGCTACACAGCATTCAATCTGCCTGGGAAACCTCGGCTGGCCTTCAATTTTGACTATGCCTCCGGAGACGGTCGGGCAAATTGTACGTTAGCCGCCACCTCCGGCGATTGTAAAACCGCCAACACGTTTGAAAACTTTTTCCCGACGAATCACATTCACATGGGCTACATGGATGTCATGGCATGGAAGAACATGATGAGCTTCTCCGGCAACTTCCAAGCCCGACCTTCATCCAATGATCACATCGAAATCTGGTATACAAATCTTCACCTGGCCAACGCTCGAGACAATTGGTATCGTGCGAGTCAAGGCGTCTATGTGTTTTCACAACCTGACAACACCGAAACTCATATCGGTGACGAAATCGATTTCGTCTGGACACACTTCTTTATGAACGGCATGGTCGCCTTCCAAACAGGCTACGGCCATCTATGGCCTGGTTCCTATATCGCACGGAATTTAGGACGGCGAGCCGTCGGACAAGATTGGGCTTATGCCCAGCTCTGGATAAATTTTTAGGGCTCTGTCAGCGGAATCCAGCGCATCAACCGCGTCATCCATGCGGCGGCACAAGAACTTGGCCCTTCTTTGAATTGATATTGCACTAATTATAAAGCGAGAGACCAAAAACCCGCTGCGTGCAGGCCGGTCTCCAATCAGAACTCGTAATCGCCGGCTAAGCCTATTCGCGCTCTCTATAGGGCCGCTTGGACCAATTGTTCTTGAAGTTCTCCATAGTTCTGCGTCACAGGAAATTCAGGGAATTCCTTCGGTAAGTGATCAGGGGGCCGGAAGAAAAACCCGGCGTCGGCTTCGTCCAACATCGCAGTGTCGTTGTACGAATCACCGGCAGCCATCGTAAAGAAGTTCAACGATTTGAGCGCAGCGACCGCATGCTTCTTGGGGTCAAGCATTCTCATATGGTAGTTCACGATGCGGCCATCCCGGTCGATTTCCAGCTGATTGCAGAAGAGAGTCGGAAAGCCCAACTGTCGCATAAGTGGCTGGGCGAACTGATAGAACGTATCTGACAAAATAATCACCTGATAGCGCTCCCGCAGCCACGCGAGGAAGTCCATCGCCCCTTCTAAAGGACCCATTTTGGCAATTACTGCTTGAATGTCGCCGATCTTCAACGCCTGCCGATTGAGTATGTCTAACCGCTGCCTCATGAGCTTGTCGTAATCCGGCATTTCACGGGTCGTGATCTTCAAGTCATCAATGCCCGTCTTCACTGCCACATTGATCCAGATCTCCGGCACGAGCACCCCTTCCAAATCCAAACACACCACCACTGGTTTTTGCATGCAATCTCTCCTCTTCTTTACTGAAGATACCATCACCCGATGCCGTTAGGAGGCAGCGTCAATACGACCGTCTCGATGGACTTTGAAAGACCTATCGAGTCTACCGTTAATAGAGCAGGTAACAATTAATATGTCGCTGAACGCTGAATCAAGAGCCACGGCACCGTGGCGCTTATACTGGACCAAGACATACCGTAGTTGATTCACCCTCTTGTCGCCATGGCTTACTTCCCGATCCATGCCATCACTGTCACCGGCAGATCCTACCGGTTCGTTTCCCCTACCCCAAATGGACTCACACATAAGGCCATCTTTGGGCCTTGTGCGTCTCATAAAAAGGTGTAGAGTTCATGGTGCGCGGGTACACCGACCCTGCCGAACATGAGGTAGCCAACGAGAGGTCGTCGCTCATACCGAGTCAGCGAGGTGTACCCCCGCCCAATCTCCACCTCTCATTTTCACTCCACACAAAATGATTCTCACTAATCGTCGCCTTGGATTCCCCCTTCCGGCTCAGTCGATCTTGCTCCTTCCATAAAGAAACTCGATAATAACGCATGGAACACCCAATTGTGTTTTCCGGCCATGTCATTGGTCTGCTCAAAGAGTACATGCGGGACCTTGTTGAACAGGCAACGCAAGAGCAGCATTCCCAGGAACAGTTCGGCTTTACCTCTCTGCCTTATCGTCCCGATCAGGCATTTTCCGATCTCCTCGCCTTGCTGGACGATCGCATCGAATCGGAAGGCATCCAAGTAGGCTTACCGGAATGTTTTCTCCATGACATGTGGACTCTCTGTAACGAAGCAGTCGAACCGATCTCTCGTCGCATCTGGCTGGAAGGAAACCTGGATGGTCTCAGCATGACGAAAGCGCAAACAAGGGAGCTAACCTATCAGGCTCTGATCCAGTTTATTGATTCCCGTTCACGAGAAAGAAGTTAAACATGCTTCCTTCTCTCACTCTCACTATAGGAGATGGGCATACCCTCTATTCGGAGCATCCCGGCACGAGGTTCAGAAAGAAGAGGACGGAATGAAATCAAAGAGGTATTGGTTGATGAAGTCGGAGCCTTCCACCTTCTCGATTGATGACCTGGTACGATCTCCCAACAAGACAACTTATTGGGATGGAGTACGCAACTATCAAGCCCGCAATTTCATGCGCAGTATGGTAGTCGGCGATCAAGTCCTGTTCTATCACAGCAACGCCGATCCACCGGCGGTCGTGGGCATTGCTGAGGTCGTCAAAACCGCCTACACTGATCCCACACAATTCGACAGGAAGGACAAGCACTACGACCCGGAGAGTAAACCATCCGAGCCTAGGTGGGACATGATCGATATCAGATACGTTCGCAAATTTGCTCGCCCATTGACCTTGGACGAATTGCGGAAAGAGGGCAAGCTGAAAGGAATGGTGTTGCTGAAAAAGGGATCTCGTCTCTCAGTTCAACCGGTTACTCCGCTGGAGTGGAACCACATCACCAGCCTAGTATAAACATTAGTTATTCACCGGTTAGGTACTGGCCTTTCCATCATCCATATACCGATGTTGCCAGTCCAGCCAGGCGTGGCCAAGCTCGTGCGCAAGAATATATCGGCGGCGAGTGACAGGAAGTCGCTTCCGTACGTAGATAGTCTTCGTATCATCATCCCAAATTCCATCAGCGTTCGCGTCGCGCTTGTCCATTTCCGCATCGGATAACTGTCGAACCGAAATCCGGTAGCCGAACGGAAGGACAACTTGATTGGGAATGCGCAACATCTTTCTTCGTTCTCTGACCATTGTCCCCATCGTTCACTCCATCTTCCTCCGATCGTTGACTTAGCCTACCATAACAAGGCGGTCCGAGTGTTGACCATTTTGTGCCTGTTTTTCAATGCCTTCCGGGATTCTCTGTCTTGGGAATAGTTGAGGCTAGATTCAACCGTTGCAGCGCCTTAGCAGTTCCCTCGTGAGATAATTTTGTGTATGATCGGCTCATGGAATCCACCCTTGCCGAAGAATTTGCTCACATCTATCCCACTTGTGTCCGCTTGGTTGGAGTGAAGGTCAGGAACCGGGGAGAGGTCAAGAAGCTGGACTCAGCCGGTATGTCATTGCGTACTGGAGACCCTGTCTTAATCGAGGTGGAGGGTGAAATCACGTATGGGATCGTCTACACAGAGCCCTATTCGACGCCCTTTATTCCGCCCATGCGGGCGATGAAATCCGTTTTGCGCAAGCCTAATACGGAAGAAACGGCATTGATAGCTCGGCTTGAGCGACTCTCCCAGGAGGCTGCCGCGTATTGCCGAACCAAAGCGATGGAACTTGGTATCCATCTCAAGTTGGTCGAGGTCTATGGGGCCATGGATTGCCGACAACTAACCTTTGTCTACACGGCTGACGACCGGATCGATTTCCGAGAACTGGTCAGAGATCTTGCACGTCGCTTCGGCGGCCGTATCGAAATGCGCCAAGTCGGGGTACGCGAGGAAGCCAGACGGCTTGGTGGCATCGACACCTGCGGTCTCGTCCTGTGCTGCGCAAGTTTCTTGACCGATGTGAAACCTATCTCGGCTAAGCAAGCGAAAAAGCTTGATCTACCGATCGATGATCCTCGCTTGCTGGGCGTGTGCGGAAGGTTGAAGTGTTGTTTAATGTTTGAAATGATGGACGCCCAGGGAATGATCACCTCTGGAGTTCACCAACTCATTACGCCAACCAGACCCAATTCCCCACCCTCATCAACCCTGCCCGCTTAGTCGTACACTGCCCAGGCTTTTACCGTTATGGAACGTTTCCAGAGCACATTTCCGACAAGATTCTTCAATGTCTGCTCTTCGAATCGACCGATCCAAAAGCACCCTTGGTCGGAATCGAGTATTTCGTCGCCATGGACCTTACCGAAAACTTCCCGCCATTCAGTGGCACCGCCATCTCCACGATCATAAAGTAGAGATCGCGACAGGCCGAGTCCAAGTCCTTGATATACCTCTTGATCAAGCCTCCAAGGTTACAGAAGCCGCCGCCGGACGGACGGTGTCATCTATCACCAGTGGCAGCATGGGCAGGAATTCTTCCGACGGCACGGTGAGCTTCCCACGATCCCTCGGTCACAAGTTCCCAGGGTATTTCGACAAGTAAGCTGACAGTGGGAACTCGTCGTGTCTTCACCCGATAGACCTACGGGGATTGCGGTCAGCCCGCATGGCTGTACAAGGTCGACATGAGAAGAAAGTGACACAACTAGCTCATATACGATCAAGGCTCAGTGGATGGGGAACGGCGGCTGTCTTGTAGCAGCGATTGCACGGTTTCACCCACCAACGCCCGTTCCACCGCCTTATCCCGACGGTGCAAGAGGGCACCAACCGGATCGCCCGTATCGAGGTGGGGCAGTATCCACGGCGGAGTTCCATTGCGAACCGAATCCAGAACTTCTTTTATAAAGATCAAGTCCGGTGACTTGATGAGACTCACCCCTTGCGGTTCCTGAAGACGACCTACAAATCCGTTTTCCACGAGACGTTCCACCTCTTCCTCTACCAGAGACAAGGGCATGTTCAGTTCACTCGACAGCTCTGGCAACCTCAAGGGCCGATCTCCCTTGAGATAGTGATGTCCCAGGACTCGCAGTACTGTGAGAGCCAGTTGCTCCCGAAACACGTAGGTCCCCTGTTCCCACAGCAGGCGAGACAAATAGGCCGTGGGATATTGGTGGAAAAAGGAGAACTGCGCCCCAATCAACACAATCATCCAGCCGGTGTAGAGCCACAGCAGAAACAGCATTAAGATGGCAAAACTCGAATAGATGGCACTGTAATTGGCGGAGGCCGCCACGAATTTGGCAAAGGCTTCACCGACAATAATCCAAAGAATGGCCGCCGACACGCCACCAACAACTGCCGACCGAACCTGGACATGGGTATTGGGAATCATTTTGTAGAAGAAAGTGAACACGGCACACAGCATCAAGAAGGGAATCACTTCGCCGCTCCACACCAGCAGCGTCCCAAACGGCTCCAATTCAATGAGATGCTGGACCAGAGTGTTGCTTTGGAGCGAGGCCAGCAAACCGAACGCGCTCACAACGAGAACCGGTCCCACGAGGACCGCGCTCAAATAATCGGTAAACTTACGTTCCCAGGTGCGTCCCTGTTTGACCTGCCAAATGGCATTCAAGGCTTGCTCGATTTTGTCGATCAGCGAGTAGGTCGTATAGAAGAGGCCGGCAATCCCGAATACTCCCAGCACGCCCATCTTGATATTGTCCACGAAACCGATAATCGTAGTGGTGATCTCCCGACTCTTGGGGCCGAGTGGCTCCAGCGTCTGGGCTAAGAAGGGTTCGATCACATGGTGGACACCGAAGCCCTTCAGCACCGAGAACATCACGGCGAGAAACGGCACCAACGACAGCAACGTCGTATACACCAGACCAGCCGCTCGCGCATCGAGCAGCCGATGGCGAAACTCCATGCCGACCGCAGTGGCCAGCCGAAGCGCTTGAGTGCCCAACCGCCGGAGCAATGACATGGTCGTCAAATCCTTGGTCCAGAGGTCCTGTTTCGTAAACTGGGAGATGCGTGTGGAGCGGGTCATGGTCCTGCTCCCTAGCAAGTTATTCAAACTTTTCGGTCGCACCGGTGAGTTGATACAGAAGTCGTCATAGTAGCATCCTAGGATCCATTTCCCAAGGCACGTGCACACTGTATCGCGAATTGCGGCATTTGTTCATGGAGGCGATACTGCTGTGCCTACGTCTTTCGACTACTCCGTACATGGCAAAACCTCAATGGCTCGTAGGCGTATTCATTGTGCGTAATCCTTTAGCGCCGCGATTTATCGCGCGCATTGGCATGTGTTCTTTTGCGCTCGTCCCTTCATTTGATGCCCCTGATCTAGTGTGATACGGTCCCTTCTCTCATGCTGGATTCGGTTTCCTCCTTCACACTTACCGATATTCCAGGCGCGGCGCCTCTGCTTGGCCATCTGCCTGCGTTCAAAAAGCGCCCATTGGAGGCGATGTCCGGATGGTGGCGCCAGTACGGCGATGCGTTGCGCTTTCGGCTCGGCCCCAAGACGCTCCATCTCTTTAGTCATCCCGATCTCGCCGAAGAAATTCTGGTCCACCAAGCCGACCGCTTTGTGAAAGTGTATGACCCTCGGCGGCCGGTCGGCCTCGCGCTGGTTCTGGGCAATGGATTGGTGACCAGTTCAGGAGAAGTTTGGAAACGTCATCGACGCATCATTCAGCCGGTTTTTCATCGCTCTCGCATGGCCGCGATGGCCGATCGGATGGCCCAGGTAGGCGAGCAGCGAATGGCCGGTTGGGAAAGCCTCGAAGGACAGCCGATCGATATCGCTACCGAAATGATGCAGTTGGCGCTCGAAGTGATCTCTCAAACCATGTTCACCACCAGCATGACGCAACACATCGAGCACATTAGCCGTGCATTGCGCGTAAGCCTGAAGTACGCATTCGACTCGTTTCATAACCCGCTCCGCTTACCGAATTGGGTACCCACTGCGCGAAACCGGGAATTTCGTTCAGTCATGCAGTTCATGGACAACCTGATCTATGGATTGCTCGTCGAGCGGCGCCGCACTGCAACAACCCATGGGGATCTCCTTGATCTGCTGCTCCACGCTCGCGATGAGGAGACCGGTGCCGGACTCACCGATCAAGAGCTCCGGGACGAAGCCTTGACGATTTTTGCGGCGGGACACGAGACTACTGCCAATGCGCTCGCCTGGACTTGGTATCTCCTGGCCACCCATTCCGAGGCAAAGGCACGGTTTCACAAGGAAGTGGACAAGGTTCTCCAGGGTAGAACGCCTACCGCCGACGACTTGCAGCACCTCCCATATACTCGGGCCATATTCGATGAATCGCTCCGTCTGTACCCGCCGGCCCCAGCGGTCCAGCGCAAGGCAGCGACCAGTACCACTGTGGATGGAATACCGCTACCAGCTGGAGCACTCGTCCTCATCGGTATATACAACCTGCACAGACATCCAGCCTTTTGGCCCAACCCTGACCAATTTATGCCTGAGCGATGGTTGGACGGCGAGCGGCCGCCTTCCCGCTATGCCTATCTCCCATTCGGGGCAGGACCGCGCGCCTGCGTAGGAATCCATTTCGCGTCAGTTGAAGGACCACTTCTATTAGCCCTGATCGGTCGCCGCTATGACCTGCAACTGGCTCAAAACAGTGTCGAGCCTGAACTCATGGTCACTTTACGACCGAAAGGTGGCATTAGCATGATACTCCAGCCACGCCGGGTGCCGATCGTATCGGCCGTCTAGAGACACTGATAACCAACACCTTAGCTTATCTTCTTAAGCGTGTACAATCTGGAATTACTGAAGGGTTTTATCCGTCCGTGCCCAGATTGCAATACAACGATAAACAATGCGCGGCTCACACGAAGTGCGGGTTGAAATGAGGTTTATGGAAGTATTGAGTATCCGCCACGATTTGCTCGAACGCAGCGCCATGAACGAAGTTCGGTTTGGTGGGGTCGAACTACGGCCGCTGATTACGAGTGAATCAAATGGGCTTGCTCAAGTCCTTGAAAACAAAGGGAAGTAAAAGATTGTCGATTACAATTAGAAACCGAACCAATATTACGTGCTTATGTGCACAAGCCGAGACTCTCCAGGCAGGCATTCGCAAAACGTTGATCTGCGATTGCTCACTTGCTTTCTCACCCAAAGTTCGTAGCGACCATAAAGTAGACGGCAGTCTGCGCACCCTTGTGATGCAGCCGCTCTGTGTGGGAAGTCCAGCGTCTAGAATGAGACGAGTAAGGGGTATACCCTGTTGAAACGCATTCACTCCGAAGCTAGATTGAGCATACGGGATAATATTGTTGCGGAAGGGCACTTCCGAAGACTGACCCAATGAACATGAATGTATGAATGTGGATGGCGTCGTCAATGAATCGAGCAATGGAGGAAGGCATCATGATCCACATGTTGCACGACCTGAGAGCAGCATTCTTCCTCATGATCGCACTGGCCATGCTGTTATTTATATGGGCGCTGGCAGGCTTAGGAGCAGTGCTGCAACCGGTCCGTTGGTCCGAACGAACAGCGTATCGCTAGGCAAAGAGAGTTTTTGATTGACCTCTTTCTCCTCATTTGTTGCTGATCCGATTTCGGCGTGAGTTCTGAACGCCCTACGGTTGAAGAGCGACGCATACCATGTGAGGGTACCATGACTACCACTCAAGCTGCTGAATTACGCGTGAAGTGGAAACGGCAGTCGAATCCTCCAATGTGCGAGCATTTAAACCTTGAATTGGAATGGAGTGAGGGCGGCTATCGGACTGGCAATTACAACTGCATTGTGTGTGGGGAGAACGTGGTGAAATCCTCCGGACAATCATGAGAGGCACGCCTTGCTTTTCATTCCGAATACTCTCCGTCATGTCCAAATCTCACGGGCGTACTGCCTTGTCCTATGCCGATCACACTCGCTAGCCGAGTACTCCGTAGCAGTCATAATATGGGGGTGACGAGCTATGATGCCATGGATCATCGAACCGTTATTGGTGGGCATCATTGTGGGACTCATATACACAGTGGTATCGGCATGGCGGAAGTAGTCGGAATGACTAACTGGGACTCTGTCCGGAACTTGTGTTACGGTTCAATAACGCCCAACCAGCTACAAGTGTTTGAAGACTTTTAAACATCTGATCAGGCTAGAAAGATCCTGAGCAAACGCTCTAGGCATCCGTTCCAGTCTTGGGACGAGGCGGAAACCACGGTATCCGGCTGGTATCCGGAAGTGGCTTGGCGAACTGTTTGTCGGTGCTCCTGAAACCGGCTGGCTTACTGAAATCCTTACCTCTGCGCTTAACAATGAAACGGGATTTGGAATGCTTCTTTGAAGGCATACCAAAATTATACCAGGGAAATGCAACAATGACGGCCAAGCCACCCACCCGCGACCCAGCCGTAACCGCTTCTTCGTTACTCGACATGGTTGCCGAGTGGGGAACAGCAGTTCGTGAATATGCTGGATACCGGATCAGACAAACCTTGGCACCAAACCGGGCACCCAGTTGACATAATCTGGAAGGAAGAGACAGAAGTAGTTGAAAGATTTGATGGGTATAGGGGTCGAACCTACGGCCCGCTAATTTTCAGGACGTGAAGCATCTGATGGTCTCACCCCCAGAGTTGCTCGGTGAGAGTCTCGTATTCGATAAGAGATGAGAATATCCTCGCGTCCGCAGCTATCGCACTCGCCTTCTTGCAAGAGCGGCATCCTGCCCCGATCTGCAATCGTCCCAAACTGGTAATGGCTGGGATTGCAGAACTCTATCTCGTGTTCGGTTCTGGGTGCGATCGAGGAAAACCGACCGCTGCATTGACAACAGAATTTCGGTGTTTCGGCCATACCTGGGACTCCCTTTCATCGTGAGTTGGAGGAGGGAACCTTGCGGATTGGAAGCGTACCTCGGAAAAACGCTATCCAAAAGAGAAACCTCACAAACTTGCGCGGTCGATGGAAGGTTCACGTGGCCCTAAGCGGCCTTTCGGCGGTGGGCGAGAGCAAAGAGTTTATCGGTGACGGCGATGTTCTCTTTGACCTTTCGAGCGAGCGCGGTGCCCTTTGCAGTGAGCTGTAGCTTGACGATTTTCCTCCTCACATTGACCCGTGGCTTGCGTATCCACCCATTTCTCTGAATACGTTGCACGGTCTCGACTGCTGAGAGACTCGGAATACAGAGCGCCGAAGCCAGCTCAAACACCTCGCACTCAGGATGCCGGTCGAGATAGATCAACATACTGGCCTGGACGGGAGAAAGGCCAAGCGGTTGTAAGCGATGATGGAAGAGGCCTTGAAGACGGAGCACGATTTCAAGGGTCGAAAGCTTACCGTTGGTCCTCTGAATCGATCTCACAGAAGAAGTATAGCTCAAGATAGGAGATATGACGAGACGTAGGCGGTATCCTGGTCCTGGTCTGACGATGAGCGTTCGGCATCTCACCGTACTGCACGCGAAGGAATTGACCATGCTCCGATTCAGCCTCCATGATGCTGCTCATCGTCCTCGCTTCACCTGTCATGGCAGAAGAACCGACCGCGTGTTCCTTACTGACCTCCGGCGAGATTGAGGCCGTGACAGGAGGCACAGTGAGTGCGACGGAACCGATGCAGCTTGATGACATTCCGAGCGACCATAACAGGACCGTGACAGTGGTCGGATGTCTGTGGGGTCTCGCACATCAGACGGGACAACTCAGCCTTACGTGGTTCCGAGGGCCCCTGACGGATGCGGAGATCGGGCAGTTGCTGACAGTGAGCAGGAACAGTATGGGAATAGATAACATGAAGAGCGCCAACTATCGGGAGATTTCGAAGGAGTTTCCCAATGCCTGGTGCTCGACCTTTAGCCCTCCGTCATCCGACAAGCTTGGCCAACTGCTGTCAGCCTGTACTGGGGTAGTGAAGAGACATGGCCTGTCGATTGCATTTGGAAGTCCTTCCAAATTATTGACCATCGATCAGGCAAAACTCCTCTTAGATAAGGCGAGTGAACGCGCACGGTAATGGCATCACCGGTCGTCACTTAGATGTGTGTCGGTAGAAGCGTCGCCGAGTGAATCAGCCCCTAGGAACCTCTGCTTGTAGCGCCTGCTGGGCTGTGCCCTGAGTAAGGAGCCGAAGTGTTGAGTCCTCGGACAGGTTCATATCGAAGTGATAACTGAAGCTGTTTCACCTTCCTTGGCTATTCAGCCGGCACACTGTCTTTGAACCGGCACACCCTCCCCCGTCATTGGTTTAGGTTCCATATTCGAGTTGTGTCATCTGGACACAAAGGGAAGGCATCGTAGCTTACGGGCAGGGATGGGGTGATAACGGTTCCCAGGGATCAATGAGTTTTTTAGCCTTTCGCAGCGCAGCCGACTCTGCCTCTTGTTGCGTGGTAAAAAGGCCGTCGGGATAGTTCGATAGATAGGCCGTGTCTGTGAGCGAGAATTCAATGTAGACATATCGACAACGCCAGGTCCCTTCAGGGGCTTCGCTGACGAGCAGCGAGATCGTGCTTCCCTTATACTCATGCGTGGAGGAAGGATTGGGAATACAACGATGCATATCTGGACCTACGTCTACGTCAGTAAACGACCATCATGCCACGTCGTCCCAAAGGTCCTGGTGATGCCTGGGAGCGTGCCCGGGGGAATCGGCGTGGTGGATCGCACATGCTGTGACGGTAAAGACGAGGACCAGGATGGAACTCTTCAAAAGACTGAAAATGGGAAACATGACCAGCTCCCTTCGCTATCAGCGTAGGCGTTACGAGAAAGCGTGCCATCTAGTAGAACGCCTAGTACATGGCTCTGCCGGTCTTGATGGTCGTCTGAAACCACGGGATACGGCTGGTATCGGGGAGGGGCTGAGCGGTCTTTTTGTTGATGCTCCTGAAACCGGCTGGCTTA
>JAICUC010000301.1 GCA_025936075.1 Nitrospira sp.
CCTCCGGCACCGGCAAGAGCCGGCGATATTGGAAGAAGTTCGCGGACAAGCGAAAGCATTGTGCGCCAGGTTTCCCATCTTTCATCCCTACTAGCAGGTTGTGGACAAACGATTTTGATACTCGCTGACGCTTGACCGCTAAGACGAACGATTCAGCGTAACCCGCGGGATGTTCAAAAAGGCCTTCCAGCAAGGCCGCAGCGAGCGAAGAAGCGAAGCGTACTTTTTGCGTACGTTGAGCCTCTGAGCGATGCGAGAACGAAGCTGGGGGACTTTTTCAACATCCCGCTAGTCAGCCGATAGCGAGAGGGCAGGGGTCGCCGCCGGTGAAATGTCCCTTCTGCGATGAACTCGAGGACAAGGTCGTCGATTCTCGTATGGCCAAGGAAGGCGAAGTCATTCGTCGCCGCCGGGAGTGTCTTGGTTGTAAACGCCGCTATACGACCTACGAGCGGGTCGAAGAAATTCTTCCGGTTGTCGTAAAGAAGGACGGTCGCCGCGAGTCGTTTGACCGCAATAAGATTCTCGTCGGGCTCAAAAAAGCCTGTGAAAAGCGGCCGATCAGTATCGGTACTATCGAAGCCGTCACCGACCGGATAGAAAAACGGATCCAGGAGATGGGCGAGACGGAGATTGAAAGTCGGATCGTTGGTGAAGAAGTCATGAAGGAGCTGCATCAGTTGGACCAGGTCGCCTATGTCCGGTTTGCATCCGTCTACCGGGAATTTAAGGACATCGACCAATTTATGGACGAGTTGAAGACGCTGGCTCAGCAACGTCGCGAACGTTAAGATGCAACCCCAGGCCCCATCCTTCTCTTTGCCGGCTCGTTAATCCATCCGATTCGCCGTTGCCGCCTCGACGAATTGTGTGCAAGAGGTGCAGAGCCGATGAATAAGCCGCTCCCCCAACAGCGTGCTCGTCGGAACACACCGATCTCCGGAGCGACGAAGGTCGCCATTATCGGGGCCGGTCGCGGGGGCACTGCGCTCATGGAGATTTTTGCGACTGATCCGTTGGTGCAAATCGTCGGTGTCGCCGAATGTGATCCGAAAGCGCCGGGTTTGGGATTGGCTAAACAACTTAACATCCCGATTATGCGAGACTATCGACAGCTGTTGGCGATGGAACGTGTCGATCTGATCATCGATGTGTCGGGTGATGGGGAAGTCTGGCAGTTCCTTCAAGATTTTCATCGTATGGGTGTCACCATTATCGGCGGTGCCAGCGCGAAATTTATGTGGGAACTCATCGAAGCCCGCATTCGCGCGACGGCGGAGATCGAGAAGACGCTGAACAAGTATCAATCTCTGTATCGATTGTATGTGAAAGAGACCGGGGCAGCAGTCACGGAAGAGCGGACCAGGATCGCCTGCGAGATCCACGACGGATTCGTGCAGAGCCTAGCGGGTGTGAACTTCAAACTGGATCTCTGTCAGCAGCTTATCCGGAAGAACTCACGGGCCGGTTTAGCGACCCTCAAGGAGACCAAGGCTCAACTGAAGTTGGCCATACAGGAAGCCCGCCAAGTCATCTTTAATCTGCGACCCCTGCACTACGACAAGATGGAATTGATCCCTGCCCTCACCAATTACTTCAAGTCGTACCAGACTCAAACCCACATTGCCACGAAGTTTTCGGTCACGGGGGATGAACAGATTCTCTTTCCACGAACGAAAATCTTTCTGTTTCGAATCATTCAAGAAGCCCTGAGCAACGTTGAAAAGCATGCCAAAGCCGACCGAGTCTCGATCAAATTGGACATCGATATGGATCTGTTGCGCGTGACTATTTCCGACAATGGAATCGGCTTCGATCTGGAAACCGTTTTGCGTGATCCGGAAAAGTGGGATCATTTCGGCATCAAGGGTATCCTGGAACGAGCTCGCTTGGTGGGCGGCGAGGGGCACGTCCAATCCAAACCGGGGAAAGGCACGAAAATCATCGTCGAGGTGCCGTTGGGTCACAAAGAGGAGAGAGGGAATGGAGAAAATTAAGGTTCTGATCGCCGACGACCATCGGGTGGTTCGGGAAGGCTTGGCCGCCATTCTCAAGACCAAGGAAGACATTCACGTCATCGGCGAAGCGCAAGACGGGATGGAAGCGGTGGAGAAAGCCCGCGCGCTGCTCCCTGACGTGATTCTCATGGATGTGAGCATGCCGAGGATGGGCGGCGTCGAGGCGACGAGACAAGTCAAGCGAGAGTTTCCACATATCGGGATCGTCGCGTTGACCATGTACGAGGAACAACAGTACATCTTCGATCTTGTCCGCGCGGGAGCGACAGGGTATCTCTTGAAAGACTCCGAATCGTCTCAGATCGTGGCGGCCATTCGTGCCATTTACCGGGGCGAATCGCTGATCCATCCGTCCGTCGCCAGTAAAATCTTGGCGGAGTTCTCCTTGATGGCCCAAAAGAAAGGCAAGAAGCCGGCGTGGGCGGAGCATGATCTGACCGATCGAGAGATTACGGTCTTGCGGCTGGTTGCCGACGGGAAAACCAACAAAGAGATCGCCAACAGCCTCGATTTGAGCGAAAAGACGGTGAAGAACCACGTCCGGAACATCTTCCACAAACTGCAAGTCTACGATCGCACGCAAGCGGCCATCCTTGCCATCCGCAAAGGACTGATCGAGTTGGATCCGATGCGGTAGAAATTTCCGCCGTCAGGCGAGGCGATTCGTATACCACTAGCCCGCATTATTCATGACAGTTCGTCGCGAAATCGCGCAGTCGCATAGCGAGGTCCACGGCGCGAAGAATAATGAGCGCCACGTTTGTGGACGCCGCCGAGTTGGTGAGGCGGCGGTGTCTTGCACGCGGAGCCCTGAGAGACCGAGGCGTACTTGAAACAGTACGTCGAGGTCGCGAGAGGCGAGCCTGCCCGCCGAAGGCTTGTCGCAGCAGCGAATCCGCGATTGCAGCAGAAATGTTCATGAATAATGCGGGCTAGAACGATCGGTTCACCGTGATGCGATAGATCTGTGGACTTCCATCCTGCGCGATCACGGTGATCGGCACCTCGATGCTGGCGCCCTGCAAGGAGACAGTCACCTGACCTGTAGGGGCCCCCGGCGGCGCAATCACCGACCCCGACGCGGACATCACGGCATTCGGATCCTGCTTGGTCGCGGAGATCGTCATACTGGGTACGAAGCCATTGACGTTCACCGTATAGTTCAGTGTAGCGGGAGTAAAGGATGGGATTAGGCTGCCTACTGACACGGTTAATTCTGACAGCTTGTTGTTGGAGGAGGCGGCTCTATGGATGGTGAGATTGTAGGTCTTGCTGCTCCCATTCGGGGCGGTCATCGTGATCAACACGGGGGTGTCTGTTCCTGGCCCATTCAACGGGATGGTGTCTTGACCGGATGCTGTTCCGGCCGGGACAGTCACTGAATGGAGCTGCATCACGGCATCCGGATCTGATTTCGTCGCGGCGACGGTGACGCTGGTGACCTCTGTAACCACGTCCACTGTGTAGGCTGAGGTGCTTGGAGCAAAGCCCGGAACCAAGGTGCCGGGTGTTACAGTCAGTGCAGTTAAGTCGCTGTTGCCCCCTAACGCTCTATTGACAGTGATGGTGTAAGTACTCTCGACCCCGCTCTGCGACGTCAACTGGATGAGGATAGCCTTGCTCGATGGCGGCGCGTCGAGTGTAACCCGAAGGCTCTGGGTGGCTGTTCCAGCGATCGTGACACTTGACGTGCTGTCTTGAGGGGTGGCCGTCACCGTGACAGCGCCGGCTGCCGATGGCACATTCGCTACATAATTGACGGTGTCGCTCGAAAAAGCCGGCTGGAGCGATCCGGGATTGATCGTCAAATCGGCGAGCCGAACCTGCGGACCCTCCGAAATCGATGCGGAGTCACTGCAACCGGAGGAAATGATGTCCATTACGGCAAGAACAAGAACGGCTATGCATTGTCCGGCAACTGTGAGCGTGCGACTCAGGGCAATATGCGTCATTTTCTTTGGTGCATGGAACGATCGTTCGCTCTGGTGAACCCACACGATAGGTGCCGAGGCTACGAGAGGGTTCAAAATCGGTCTGTCATGATTTTCACGAGGCCGAGCAGCGGTCATTCTATAACCGATCCAACCAGGCGGGTCAACAGATCGGATCGAGAAATACGAAAGTTATAAAACGGTGCTAGAAAGAATAACCGGCGTTGATGGCGCGCTATGTCTCGCCGACCGTCCTACCTACTAGAGGGGCAAGTTGGCTCGATGTGTGGAAACGTCAGCATGATGAATCGCAAGAACCATGGATATCAGAAAGCCAAGGAAGATTTGCGTCAGTTCTCGTTCCGACGCTCGGCACTGTCTATTTGCGCGATCGGATGATGGTCATGGTGTAAGATTTTGTATTCATGCCATCCTGTGCG
>JAICUC010000263.1 GCA_025936075.1 Nitrospira sp.
CGTCCATGACTTCATCGCAGTACCGGACACAGCGGAGGCACTGCACGCAGCGATTCATCTGCGTTTCGATGAGCGGACTGAAATACTCCTTTTGGAAGATACGCTTGGTTTCAACGAACCGGCTGGTCGCCGTGTACTGGTGCGAGAAGTCTTGAAGGTCGCACTTTCCCCCTTGATCGCAAACCGGACAATCCAGTGGATGATTGGCCAGGATGAACTCGAGCACCGATCGATGGGCGTCGTCGACCACAGTGGTGGCGGTGCGCACGCTCATTCCTTCGTCGGCCGGCGTGCTGCAAGCTGTTTGGAGTTTGGGCATCTTTTCGATTTCGACCAGGCACATGCGGCAATTGGCGTCCGGCTTGAGTTTTGGGTGATAGCAGAAGTGCGGAATCATAACGCCGACGCGACGAGCCGCTTCGATCACCAATGTCCCTTTCGGGACGTTGACCGCCATTCCGTCGATCGTGATGCGAACCATCTGCGGTGTAGTCTCCGGCATGCTCTCCGTTATTCGTTCAACGTGAACCGCTCAACGCATGATTCGTGCGGATAAACGATTCACCATTAACGTCCTATTCCCACTTGCCCGGGCATGATCAAATTCGCCGCTTCTGCTTCATTGATGAGGTCGACATATTCTTGCCGCCAATGCTTCAGCGTGCTTTGGATCGGAGCGACTGCCGCGTCGCCGAAGGCGCAGACCGTGCGGCCTGCGATGTTTTTGCATAGATCCGACAAGGTTTCAAGATCCTCCATCCGGCCACGCTTTGCCAAAATTCTACGGAGCGTCTGCACGAGCCACGAACTGCCTTCCCGGCAAGGACTGCATTTCCCACAGGACTCATGGTAGAAAAATTCCATCAGCCGAAGCGCAGCCCACACCATGCTGGTGCCTTCTTCCATCACCGTCACGCCGCCCGATCCCAACATGGATCCCGCCGCCGCAACATGTTCAAAATCCAGTTTCACGTCGAGATGGGCCGGTGTCAGAAAAGGCGCCGAGGCTCCTCCGGGAATAAAGGCTTTCATCGGCTTGTCGGACCGCATGCCGCCGGCATGTTCGTACACCAACTCTCGGACCGTCATCCCCATCGGAACTTCATAATTGCCCGGTCGTTTGACATGCCCGCTGACACAGAAGACTCTGGTACCGGTGCTCTTCGGCGGCGAGCCGATCCCCGCGAACCATTCGGGTCCTCTGTTGATGATATGGGGAAGGTTCGCCAGCGTCTCGACGTTATTGACCACCGTCGGTTTATTGTAGAGCCCATGCGTGGCTGGAAACGGCGGCTTGACGCGAGGAAGTCCACGTTTGCCCTCAAGTGATTCCAAGAGCGCCGTTTCTTCGCCGCAAATATAGGCTCCCGCTCCCCGGTGCACCCAGACGTCCGCATTGACGCCGGTGCCGAGAATGTTCTTTCCGATATACCCGGCGACTCTCGCTTCGTCGATGGCATGTTCCAAGATCTTTGAGCCCAGGACCATTTCCCCCCGGATGTAGATGTAGGCGGTTTCCGCGCCGATGGCATAGCAAGCCAACACGATGCCTTCCAATACTTGATGGGGATCCCGCTCCATGAGTTGACGATCCTTAAACGTACCCGGCTCGCTCTCGTCGGCGTTGCAGCACAGATAGCGAGGACCTTGATAGTCTTTCGGCAGAAACCCCCATTTTACGCCGGTGGGGAAGCCGGCGCCGCCTCGGCCGCGTAATCCGGACTTGCGGACCATCGCCGTCACATCAGGCGGAGCGATCTTTCCGAGCGTGTTCCGCAAGGCTTGATAGCCGCCGGTCTTCTCATAGTCCGTCAGTGACCCGGTGTAGCCGGGTTGCATCATGTTCTTTAAAAGAATGAGTTCGTGTTTAGGCATGTCAATCTCGTCACGCGCCCCGCCCCGAGGGCACCGGTTCCGGCCACATAAACGGCCCGCTCTTCAGTGGACTGGTTCCTGTCGATCGCAGATCGGCCAGAATCCGGTCCAATTTGTCCTCGGTCAGCTGCTCATAGTAGTCATCATTGATCTGCATCATGGGGCCGGTCCCACAGGCGGCCAAGCATTCCACCACACTGAGGCTGAACAGGCCGTCTGCCGTCGATTCACCCGGGGCAATTCCGAGCTTCATTTTAATCCATTCGATCACCGTATCCGAGCCGACGAGAGCGCACATGAGGGACTTGCATACCTGTATATGGAATTTGCCCATCGGCTTCAGGTTAAACATCGTGTAAAACGTGATCGTCTCATAGACCTGCGGAGGCGTCAGCCTGAGAAGATGCGCGATCTCCTGCATTGCCGACTCGGTCACGTAGCCGTGATCACGCTGAGCGAGGTAAAGCAGGGGAATCAGGGCGGAGCGCTTGACCGGATAGCGGCTCAAAATTTCTTCGATTTCTTTCCCGTATTTGTCTTTCAGCACGGTTCCTCCACACATCCCTTTATCGAGGCGTATGGCCAGGATGTTCCAAACTGCGCGCATCGACCGAGCACGCCGGTTACACCCGCCCGCCCCGCGTCGCCAAGACTCCGCTTCATCCGAGCGTGCGCGGGCAGCGAGCACTGGAATATCCTGGTCGTACGCCTCATCTATCACACTCTCCCATGACCACATCGTAGGTCCCGAAAATCGTGATGATGTCGGAAATCAAGTAGCCGCGTGCCATATGGTCGAACGCCCCCATGTGGATGAAGGAGGGTGAGCGAATTTTCAACCGATAAGGGCGTGGAGATCCATCACTAATGATAAAAAATCCCAATTCCCCCTTGGGCGCTTCAGTCGCGCAATAGGTTTCCCCTTTCGGCGGCTTGAACCCTTGGGTGAAGATGATGAAATGATGAATCAAGCTTTCCATGTCGCGCATCACTTGAGGCTTGGGCGGCGGAATGTATTGCGGCATATCGGCGATGATCGGCCCGGGCGGCATCTGGTCGAGACATTGCGAGATGATCCGTGCGCTCTGACGCATCTCTTCGACACGGATCCAATAGCGATCGTAGGTGTCGCCGTTTTTTCCGACCGGCACTTCCCAGTCTACTTTATGGTAGACGCCGTAGGGTTCGAGTTTGCGTACATCATAGGACACACCGGATCCCCGCAAGGCCGGGCCGGTCATGCCGAAATTGATCGCATCTTCCCCGGAGATGACGGCGACATGCTTGGTCCGACCCAACCAAATACGGTTGCCTGCGAGCAGCGAATCATACTCGTTCACTTTTTGTGGGAACGTCTCCAAAAACGCCTTGAGGCGAGCCACCAATTCGGGAGTGAAATCGCTATCCACGCCGCCGATTCGATAATAGTTCAACGTGAGCCGGGCTCCGCACAGCTTTTCGAACATATCGAGTAAGGTTTCCCGCTCGCGAAACGTCCAGAAGAAGATCGTCATGGCGCCGATATCCAAAGCCTGAGCGCCCAACCAGAACAGATGACCTAGAATGCGCTGCATCTCCGCGACAATGGTTCGGATATACTCGGCTCGTTCAGGCACGGTGATGCCGAGCAGTTTTTCAACGGCCCGCACATAGGCATAATTGTTGGCCATCGCGCAGACATAGTCGAGTCGGTCGGTGTGCGGAATGATCTGCATGTAGGCGAGGCCCTCGGCCAGTTTCTCGACGCCCCGATGGAGGTATCCCAGATCCGGCGTCGCCTTGATGATCCGTTCTCCGTCCAGCTCGAGAACGACCCGCACCACGCCGTGCGTGCTCGGGTGTTGCGGGCCCATATTCAGCAACAGTTCTTCCCGCCGGTTCGATGAGGACCCTGTCGGCTCGGAGAGGAACAACTTCTTCTCAGCCTCGGGAACCTCGCCTTCGATGTGCTCCACCGGCGGTTCATCGAGGCGCGGAATAAAGTCGAACTGACTCCGCCACCCTCGGCCTTCCGTCGGGAAGTCCTTTCGCAGCGGATACCCTTCCGCATAATCTTCCGGCAGGAGGATGCGGCGCAGATCCGGGTGGCCTGAAAACCGGATCCCCATCATGTCGTAAACTTCCCGTTCCAGGAAGACTGCGCCGCGCCAGACGCTTGTGACGGAGTCCAGCGACGGGTTGTCTTCGGTAACCCGTGTTTTCAGCCGAATTCGCCTGCCGTGCGGGAGCGACAACAAGAGATAGATGACTTCAAACCGTTGCTGATCCGCCGGATAGTCGGCGGAGCAGATATCGGTGATATGGTCGAAACAAGCCTCCGGGTCATCGTGCAAAAAACGAGCGACCTCCAAGATTCTCGGGGCAGCGACATGAACGGTCACTTCCGATCGAGCCGTGTCGACATCGACGGAGAGCACCGCCTCCGGGAACTTATTGAGTAACGTTTCAATGAGAGATCGCATAGGGTTCACACTGCGAGCAATGCGCGACTGGCGAAAAGCGCGAATTGTCGTCGCGCAAGCCGCCATTCTTGCGTGTCTCGCGGACTATTTCACGAACACTCTCTCCCGCTGGATCTTTTCCTGTAGCTTCAGCAATCCGTCCAGCAAGGCTTCCGGTCTCGGGGGGCAGCCGGGTACATAGACATCAACCGGCACGATCTGATCCACACCTTGGACGACCGCATAGCTGTTGTAGTGATTGCCCGAGGTCGCGCAGGAACCCATGCAGATCACATACCGAGGCTCAGGCATTTGGTCGTAGATCCGTCGAATGACGGGCGCCATCTTGCGAGAGACCGTTCCTGCGACAATCATGAGATCGGATTGTCTGGGGGATGCGCGAAAGACACCGGCGCCGAAGCGGTCCAGATCATAGCGGGAGGACACGCTGGCGATCATTTCAATGGCGCAGCAGGCCAGCCCGAAGGTCATGGGCCACAAGGCCGACTTTCTGGCCCAGTTGACGACCGCATCAAGATTCGTCGTCACGATATTCGCGTCAAACTGGCGCTCCAATAGACTCATCCTCTTCCTACCTTCCTCCAGCGAGAATGGTGAGCGGGTGGCGTCGGCACCAAGACCCATTCGCCCGCAGCGAAAGGGACCCACTGGGGGATGGGTGGAGCGAGGACGAATGGGTCGACCGACGACAGGACCCGCTCAGTCCCATTCGAGCGCTCCTTTCTTCCATGCGTACCAGAATCCCACCACCAGGATGGCGATGAACAAGACCATCTCTACTAATCCAACCAGCCCAAGACTGTGGAATGCAACGGCCCAGGGAAACATGAAGACGATCTCGATATCAAAAATGACAAAGAGCATCGCGATGA
>JAICUC010000307.1 GCA_025936075.1 Nitrospira sp.
GAAGGATCTCGAGACGCGCCTCGACTGGATCGCGATCAATCATTACAACACCGGCCATCCCCATACCCACGTCATCGTCCGCGGTGTCTTGGAGGAGGGCGGCATCCTCAATATCGCCGGGGACTATATCGCCCATGGCATCCGCCATCGGGCCTCCGAACTGGTGACGCTAGAACTCGGACACCAGAGCGAGATCGAGCTTCAATCCAAATTGAAGACGGAGGTCGAGGCGGAGCGATGGACCCGGCTCGACAAGATGCTCGCGACCGAACAGCACGAGAAGGGTGTAGTTGACCTGCGACCGGGAGAGGGGGCGACCTACGCATTTCGCGAAAACCGCGGGGTCATGATTGGCCGGGTGAAGTTCTTGGAACGTTATGGCCTGTCGAGCGAGATTGAGCCCGGGCAATGGGTGATTTCGGATCGTGCCGAAGTCACCTTGAAGGAGCTTTCCGATCGCAACGACATCATCAAGACCATGCACCGGGCGCTCGCAACCCACGGGTTGGAAGAAGCGCGCGGGGTCGATCAATACGTCCGCCACGGTGAGCGGCCGAGCGAGAAGATCACAGGACGCGTTCTGGCCAAAGGGTTGGCCGACGATGAGATGGACGAGCGGGTCTATCTCGTGGTCGACGGGGTTGATGGCCGCGTCCATCACGTGAAATTTCCCGATGCGCCTCATCTGAAGGACATCGGGCGCGACATGATCGTGGAGGTGGGGGCGGCCACCTTCGGTCCACGGGCCGCTGATCGCAACATTGCCCTCAACACCGGTGAGAAGGACCAAATCTACCAGCCCAGCCGGCACCTGGAGCGCATTCGGGAACAGTTCGAGCGAGAGGGGAAGGATCCGGAATCTTTCGTCCGCTCACATGTCCGAAGGCTGGAGGCGTTGCGTAGGGCGGGACACGTCGAACGTCTCGACGACGATCACTGGAAGGTACCGGTCGATATCATTGAGCGCGGCCAGACTTACGATCGCTCCCAAGGCGGTGACGGTCCGGTGATCAGAACTCTTTCGGCACAAAACCTCGAGCGACAGATTGCCGTTGATGGGGCCAGCTGGCTCGATCGGGAACTGACTGCTCGACAGCCTCTCGTCATCGCCGACAGCGGCTTTGGCCACGATGTCAAGGATGCCCTTGTTCGCCGCTCCAACCGCCTCGTCCAAATGGGCTATGCTACCGTGAAAGACGGCATAATCCACATCCCCGCCCACACCGTCATGAAGCTCGAGCAGCGAGAGGTGGAACATGTCGGTCGTCAGCTAGCGACAGAACGAGGGCTCACCTTTACCGCGAGCAAAGCGGGCGAATATGTCAGCGGCCGTCTTACGGGGGTTGCCTCTCTCGCTAGCGGACGGTTTGCCATGATGGAAGATGGACTTGGCTTTCGGCTGGTGCCTTGGCAGCCCATTCTCGAGAATCGCATCGGCCAGTTTATTGGCGGCATCCAACGTGAGGGAGGCGGCATTGAATGGGAGTTTGGAAGAAAGCGCGGACTGGGATTGTAGCAGCGACCCCGAAGAAAACGTTCCTATTTCGGGCACACCAAGAGAGCTCTGAGAGCTGCGCGGTTTAGAGGAAGGTTCGATTTTCTTGCGGCCACCTGAATGTGAGCTGTCCGTTTTCTACGTCATGACCTTACAGCGTACCATCGATGTCGAACCCGCCTTGAACCGCGCCGAAGACTCCCCACCATGCCCGGATGTCTTCGACCAAGCTACTTTGGGGCCAAATTTGCACTGCTCTCGGCATCGTGCTCGTTACGATGTGGACGGCGACACAATGGGTTGCCTGGAAGTTGGGGTTTCAGCCGCAGTTAGGCCCACCTTGGTTTGAGCTGGTTGGTCGGGTGCCCATCTATTATCCACCGGCCTTTTTCTGGTGGTGGCTGGTCTATGACGCTTACGCGCCAAAGATATTCATGCAGGGAGCCTGCATCGCAGCGTCCGGCGGCGTCTTATCCATGGTTGCCGCGTTCGCGATGTCAATCTGGCGGGCCCGCGAGGCGAGGACGGCCGCGACCTACGGCTCGGCGCGTTGGGCTGCAGCGTCTGAGGTCCGGTCCGCGCAGCTTTTGGGTTCGGACGGCGTCGTGCTCGGCCGGCTCGGCCGTCAATACCTGCGCCACAATGGACCGGAGCACGTCCTCTGTTTCGCGCCGACGCGGTCGGGCAAGGGCGTTGGCCTGGTCATTCCGACCCTTCTGACCTGGCCGGGCAGTTGCGTAGTACACGACATAAAGGGTGAAAACTGGAATCTGACCTCTGGTTTCCGCGCGAGGCATGGCCGGGTGCTGCTGTTCGATCCGACCAACCGGAGGTCTGCCGCCTATAATCCACTTCTGGAGGTCCGGCGCGGAGAATGGGAGGTGCGCGATGTTCAGAACATTGCGGACGTCCTTGTGGATCCGGAAGGAGCCTTGGAAAAGCGTAATCACTGGGAGAAGACCAGCCATTCGCTGCTGGTAGGCGCGATCCTGCATGTGCTTTACGCGGAAGAGGATAAGACCCTCGCGGGGGTTGCGAATTTCTTGTCTGATCCCAAGCGGCCGATCGAGGCCACTTTGAACGCCATGATGACGACGCCGCATCTTGGCGCTTCCGGTCCGCATCCCGTCATCGCGTCAGCCGCGCGAGAGCTCCTGAACAAAAGTGAAAACGAGCGCTCCGGCGTACTTTCGACCGCGATGTCATTCCTCGGTCTTTACCGAGATCCCGTCATCGCGCAGGTCACGCGACATAGCGACTGGTGCATCCGCGATCTCGTGGAGGGGAAACGGCCGGCTTCGTTGTATCTGGTGGTACCACCGTCCGACATTAGCCGGACCAAGCCTCTGATACGCCTGATCCTCAATCAAATCGGCCGACGTTTAACGGAGGATCTCGAAGCTCAAAGTCGCCGGCACCGTCTGCTGCTGATGCTGGACGAGTTTCCCGCTCTTGGGAGGCTGGACTTCTTCGAATCGGCGTTGGCCTTCATGGCGGGTTATGGACTGAAAAGCTTCCTGATTGCGCAATCGCTCAATCAAATCGAGAAGGCCTACGGCCCGAACAACTCGATCCTCGACAACTGCCATGTCCGCGTTTGCTTCGCAAGCAATGATGAGCGCACGGCGAGACGCATCTCGGATGCGCTTGGAATGGCGACCGAACTGCGCGCCATGAAAAATTATGCCGGTCACCGGCTCAGTCCGTGGTTAGGTCATCTCATGGTTTCACGGCAGGAAACCGCTAGACCCTTGCTCACGCCAGGCGAGGTCATGCAATTGCCGCCTGATGACGAGTTGGTCCTGGTCTCCGGATGCTCACCGATCCGGGCGAAGAAGGTCCGGTATTTCGAAGATGAGCGATTTCGCGATCGCATTGTTCCACCCGTGAAGCTTCACGGCGCTTCAGTGCCTCCCGACACGCGCAATAATGATTGGAGCGGCCTCCGAAAGCCTATCGTGAACATCGCTGAACCCGAATCAACAGTTCGGTCCCAGGCGACTGAAGCCATCAATGATCAAGCCAACAGCGGCATTCGGCGGGAGCCGGAGCTTCCCCAACATGAAGAAGTCATACCAGAACCTGGTCCAGCGAAGGCTGAATTCGAGTTTGCTGACGACGAGACGGATGATGAGGTCCAGCGCGCGACAACTTTGAGAAAGCAGGTGGCGGATATCGCACGTCAGGCCTCGATGGATCCTGGTGACGGGCTGGGCCTGTGACCTAAGAGATGCGAACCAAGCACACATTTCGTCTACCGCCGGAGCTTGCACGGCAGCTCGCTGACTATGCCGGTCGAAAGCGCCTGCATCAGGCGTTCGTCGTCGAAACAGCGCTCGCATCCTTTCTTTCGCCTGACAACTCTGAGCGCATGGAAGCCGCACTTGGCAAACGGCTGGATCGGCTGACACGCCAGGTCGAGCGACTCGATCGGCAAATCACGATCTCCAATGAGGCGATGGCTTTGTTTGTGCGGTTCTGGCTCACGGCGACATCGCCCGTCCCAGACACCGCTCTTCCAGCTGCGCAAGCCAAGGGACGGGAGCGTTATCAGCGGTTTATCGAAGCGCTGGGACGAAGACTGGCGAAGGGGCAGGGTCTTGCACAGGAGTTGTCCTTGGATGCCGAACCGCAAGGCGAAAAATCAAGTGACGCCGGCTCAGTGTGAGCTGTCATGCCATCTCTTTCTTTTTCTACGCCAGATTATGCTCGGCGTCATCGGCTGGTTGAAAACCAAGCCGATGCGGTTCTTCTCTTATGTCGCTCAGAAATAATGATCCGATCACCGCGGCGAAAGTC
>JAICUC010000204.1 GCA_025936075.1 Nitrospira sp.
CCTGAGACAGTGTCGAGAGATCCACTGACACCGAGCGTGGATCATAAATCAGCCGAGCCTCGCGCTGAACTTCACATCGCCTCACGCATCTATCACTACCAATGGTTCCGATTACCAGCGAGACCAGGGGAGGAAGACAGTATTGGACTGGTGCTTCGAGATATCACGGATGAGAGCCGGCTCCAAGACCAGCTGGTTCAAGCGGAAAAGACGGGAAGTCTCGGTGTATTGACCGCCGGCATCGGCCACGAACTCAACAACCCTTTGTTTGGAATCATCGGATTAGGAGAGGTCATTCAGGATGAACAGGACTTGGAGCATATCAAAAACTGCGCCCGAGACATCGTGGCTCATGGTCGTCGCATGGCGACGATCATTCGAGATTTTGCCGGCGTGATCAACCGTGAAGCCTCCGACAAGCCGATGCCGGTGTTTCTGGAGCAGGTTCTGGATCAAGCGTTGGCCACGGCACAGACCACTGTGGAAATGAAGGATATCATGGTCCACAAGACCTATGCGGGCAATACATCCGTGTTGGCATTCCCGGATCAACTCCGGCAAGCGTTGGTGAATCTCATGACCAATGCCGCCCAAGCCATGCAAGGTGCCGGCTCACTCACACTGACGACGCTCGTATCGGACCAGACCGCGACAGTGACAATCGTTGATACCGGTCCCGGCATTGCAAAGCACCACTTAACCAAGATATTTGACCCGTTTTTTACGACAAAGGGGCAGGGCGAAGGTTCCGGACTTGGACTCACGGTCGCGAAACGGATTATCCGAAAGCTCGGAGGTGATCTCCGCATCGAGAGCGCCGAGGGCCGCGGTACCGCCTGCATCGTCACACTCCCCGTCAATTCTCCCATGTCTCCCGAAGGAGGCCCATGGACTACCGACGCTGCGCATTCCGAACCGGAACCATCGCATTCTTCGTAATTGGACTTTGGATCGGGATTCCGTTTCCATCCGCGAAAGAAAGCTCGGGCGGCATTGCTCCGGAGAAAGTCGCCGATTATATCCATGCCGTCCTCGAGGCCGACCGCTCGATCTATACGACACAAATCGTCAATCGTATGCAGGAGAAAGGCATCGTCGCGGCGGCGGAGCATTGGGAGCAGGACAATGCCCTCCCTCTTCCTGCCCAATTTCTTCAACATTCCGGTCGGTTGGTTGCCGAAAGTGGACGAGGCATCCGATACAGATTGATCGGACTTTCCCCGATGTATCAACGCAACGCTCCCGCCACCGAATTCGAACGAAAAGCCCTGACCGAGCTCCAACGGCAGCCGGATCGGCCGATCACCGGCATTGTGTCAAGTGGCAAGAAACAGTACTTCCAAGCTATCTATTCAGACCGGGCCGTCTCTGCCGCCTGCATCACTTGCCACAACGGCCATCCGTTGAGCCCGAAGCAGGATTTCAAGTTGAACGATGTGATGGGCGGAATCGCCATTACGATTCCACTAGAGTAACGGCAGATCCGTCATTCGTCCAACGGAGAATCAAGAAGGCGGTCCAGATTCGCATTCGGCGCAGATCCAAGCATTACGGTGGGGTGGAAGAGCTCATCACAACCACCGTGTGCCGGAGATGATATTCATCTCGATAAATTTGTACGGCGGTTATCAGCAAGCTGATGAGGATAGGCCCGACAAACAGACCGAGTAATCCATACAGCGCCAACCCGCCCAACACGCTCAATACAAGAAGCAACACAGGAATCTGCACATCCTGGCCGATCAACCAAGGCCGAAGAATCTGATCGACCATCGAGACGACGCCGATTCCCCAGACCAACATGATGAGCGCTTTCCCGGTCGCACCCATCCAGAACAGGTAGAATACCACCGGCCCCCATATCAACCCGGTACCGCCGAACGGTATCGGCGCCAACACGATCGTCAAAGCCGTGAGCCCCATCGGAAACGGCACATCGAGCGCGAGATAAGCCATGCCTGCCAATATGCCTTGGACGATCGCGGTCACCAGCATTCCTTTCACCACCGCCCGAATGGTTTGATCCAACCGAGTCAGAATTTTGGACTTGTGCGATTCCTCCATCGGAATCAAATCGTACAGGACAGCGAGCCACTGCCGGCCATCCGTGAAGAGAAAAAACAGCACCAACAACATAATGAAGAAATTCGTCACGAGCGCGAAAGTGTTCTTCAACACATCACCCATTCCTCCAACGAGAAATTGACTGAGTTCCTTCACCCCGGCCATGAGCGACTGCTCCAAGGAAAACGTAGGTGTACTGGTACCGGACACCGCCGATTTCAACCAACCACCGATGAAGGGAACCGCCGCCACTTGATCCGGCAGACGTTGAAGTCCGCCCGCCGAGATCCATAACCGGATCTCTTGCTCAGCTGCACCGGCCTCCCGTACCAACATCATTCCCATCGCGACCAAGGGAACGATAACAATGCCCAATGCCCCGACGGTCAGCATGCCGGCAGAGAGTGCATCTCTACCGCCGAACAGTCTCGTCAAACGGACATGAAGAGGAAATGCCCAATGGGCCAACAGACCGGCCCACAAGGCCGAAAACAAGAACGGCCTGAACATCAGCCCAATTTGGTAGATGAGCAATACCAGGAGGGAAAAGAACACGATGGAAAAGATTTGTTGTCGAGTCATGAAAGATGTCGGAGTCTCTTGAAGAGGTAGCGAGTAAATAGCAGATTCGGCGGCTTCTGTCACGGTGGGATAGAACAGGATGGAAGCGACGAGACCTCCCGATGTAGGGACAACACCGAGGGCAACGGCGGAATGAGCTTACAGATCAGGCTCTCTTCCGATCAGCGCAACCGCTTTCCCGCGATGCGCGTTCATGTCGCGGACGTTACTGGGCAGCCGAGGCGCTTCTTCTGGCCAGGCCGTCACGCCCATGTCGCTCACGCCCTGAAATTTGGCGCCCTCCTCCATCAACATGATAGGACTATGGACTTCGCCGATCAGAATCGCGGTCTTGAGGAGCTGAATCTTTCCGGTCGCCGTGACCGTGGCTTTGATACGTCCACTGCTGATCAGTGAGTCGGCATGGATGGCTCCCTTCACAACGCCGTCTTCCCCGACAATAACTTCCCCCTTCGTATGCACATCGCCTTCGAGACGCCCGTCGATTCTCACGGTACCGTCGACTTTGATTTCACCTTTCAGTTCGACACCTTTTGCCAATAACGTAATATTGCCGTCGTCTACATACCCGTTCTTTTTCATGAGGGCTCCTCGGTGCAGATCATCTTTCCTCACAAGGGTACCTTAGGACCGGGGATACGCCTAACAGTTTGTGGAATCCAACATCCCTGCACCGGTCTCCAACTTATTATTGCGACAAACCGAACGTTTGCTTCAGCCGTTCCCATAATCCGCCTCCGTGAACTTCGCAATACACCGTCGGCTCGGTCCCAGTGATGAAGAACTCAAACCTTTTCTCCGGACATTGCGACGTCGCGAGTTGTCCACTTTTGGGGTCGATCTTCCGCTGAACGACCCCAACCGGCATTTCAAAGTCCAGGGAATCTCGTGGGATGAGCCGAACCCCCAACTCACTCCATATTGGAAGGGCCGCCTGGGCGCCGGTCAACTTGATGGGCCGTTCATCGTCAAAACCAACCCACACACCGATCGCAATGTCCGGTGTATACCCTATGAACCAGGCGTCTCGATACCCATCGGTCGTCCCGGTCTTGCCTGCCACGTGACCTTTGACCCCTAGAGCTTTTGCCTTAGACCCCGTACCCCCATCCATCACCCCCTTCAACAACGACGTAATGAGAAACGCTCCCTGTGGGGTGGCTGCCTGACGTCGGTCGAGGGGGGGACTCCAGATAGTTTCTCCTCCCTCACGCACCATGTTGGACAACGCCACCGGATGTATAACCACCCCCCCATTGGCAAGCCCAGCGTAGGCGGATGTGATTTGAAGCAAAGAGACGGACGAACTACCCAACGCCAAGGACAAATTGTCGGCCAATGGTGTGGTAATGCCGAACGCGTGCAGCAGACTCGTGAGCGCAGTAATTCCAATTCGGTGGGCAGTCCGAACGGCGGGGACGTTCAGGGATTGTTCAAGTGCCGTCCGAACCGTCACCGGTCCTCTATACTGCCGATCGTAATTCTGGGGCGACCAGGATTCTGTGCCGGACTCCAATGTCACCGGCTCATCCACCAGTACGGTTGCCGGAGTCAGGCCGGCCATACCTTGATCCCGTGCGGCCTCAAATCCCGCAAGGTACACAAAAGGCTTGAAGAGAGACCCAGCCGAGCGATGCGCCTGCACTGCACGGTTGAATTGGCTTAGGCGATAGTTACGACCGCCGACCATCGCCAGCACATGGCCGGTCTTCACATCCAGCACGACCGCGGCTCCTTGAAGCGGAGATTCGACTTCGGCCAGAGCCGGATAGCTCTTTTCAAGTTTCGTCAATCCTTCCTGGAGCGCCTGAGTGACGATTCGTTGAACCCTGGGATCAAGGGTCGAATAGATTCGCGCGCCGTCCGGTATGTCCATTCCTATTCCCTGCTCGATTTCTCTGAGCAAGTGATCGACAAAGTACGGTGCATCGGTGAGAACAGCTTGATTCAACATGACTTTCACCGGTCGAGCCATGGCCTGAATCATGGCATCCTCCGTCAGGATCCCCTCTTCTCTCAGACGGCGAAGCACCACATTTCGTCGCTTCGTTGCATATTCAACGTCTTTTACAGGTGAATAAGTATTGGGCCCCTTGATCAATCCGACGATCAGCGCCGTTTCATCGATCGACAGTTCGTCAAGATTCTTACTGAAGTAGCGATGTGCGGCTTCTCCCACCCCGTAGATGGAAACAGGTCCGGCTTGGCCGAGATAAATTTCATTTAAATAGCTCTCGAGGATTTCTTCTTTCCGGTACTTGAACTCGAGCGCCATCGCGGCCATCACTTCCCGGAGCTTCCGTCCGATGGTTCGCTTCGGAGAATAGTAGAGGTTCTTAGCCAATTGCTGGGTGAGCGTGCTGCCTCCTTGCACGACGACGCCGCGAGTCATGTTGACCCAAAGCGCTCGGACGATCGCGATGGGATCAACCCCGAAATGGGAAAGAAACCGACGATCCTCAATGATCAGCAGCGTCCTAATCAGAGTGGGTGGGACACGATCTAAGGGAATCCATTCTCGGACCTGCCTGGAACCGGAGCGCATCCCGCTGATCAAAACCGGCTCAAGAGATACCAAGGAAATCGGTTGCCCATCGGATACTGACAACACCTCGGTGACGATGCCGTTCGCCAGTATCAACCGGACCGATCGTGCAGGAAGTCGGTTCTCCTCTTGAGCATGCAAAAAGATCTCGATTGAGTCTTTTGTGGAAAAATACTCTCCGGCTACCCGCGGTGCCCCAACGGCCGGCTTGTATTCCAAGCGTTGCAAATGGTCGAACAACCCGGAATCCACCGGATGGATCCCTGGCGTCAGAAAAAACGGGGCGCCATAGATCAACAGCGGCGGATGCTCGTCGCTTTTCGGAAGAGCCAAACTGGTTGAGAGAAAGACGCCATACCCTCCCACTAGAGCGAACATTACTCCGCATACGATAAGGAACGGAATGAGGAGTCGTCTTGCCGACGGGACGAGCCGGGGTGACGTTTGAGCCGACATGGTCTCAGCTTACCCTGTATTTTTGGACAAGGAAACTGTGCAAGCAACCTCCATGAGAAACGCGTATCTCAGGGGACCTGTTCGGGTTTGTCGCTGTATTAATAGAAGCAGTGATTGACTGCGGCCAAAAGCAAGCAGGTTGTCTGATGAACTCGGCTGGTTACGAAGCACCGGGCATCTAACTCAGGCATTTTACAAAGGTCTCCAATTTCGAAGTACGGTTGCAACCTCAGGCAGCGTCTGGTTTGCTTGAAATGGGGCCGTCATGCTCTGCTTCATTGTGCAGCGAACGGCTGTCGTCTTCGCTCGAGAGTTCAGATTCCATATCGGGTGAAGTTCCTTCAGCATGCTCACGGGGCCGCCGAATGTTGGCGATCAGCCTTTCTTTGGTTCCCCCAGCTCCCTGTAGGACAATGCCTGCCAGCCCAACCCCCATTGCCGTGCCGATGGCACTCTCGCTTGTACGATCTAATCGTTGGGAATCTACGTGATGATCCGATATAAGTAAAGCGGAGTCTCCATGATCTTGCGCTGTGACCTTCCCTTCGGTCTTGTTCTCACTGAGGGGAACAGGTAAGAATTCATTTTCTTCTGTCGCCGGCTCCACTTTCTCAAAGGACTCTTCCCGAACAACACCCAGATGCTTTCCCTCAAGGTTCGCTGTATCGATTGGTGGGGGAGTTTCTGTCATTATCTCGATCGCCTTCCGAAGGTATTCCGGGGGACGAAATTCCGCCCTGCCGGTCTCGCCTGATACATCCGGTGAAGACAAGGTCGGTCCACTCTCATGAATAGCCATCGAATTACTTGCCACAGAAGAGCCGGACATGCTTGGAAATGGCAGCGGCTCATACGCATCGGTGAGAGTGATGGTAAAGGTCTTGTCGTAGGTCAGGCCCCCACTGTCCGTCACCCGCACCGTGATACTGTGGCTCGTCACCGCTTCGTAA
Source organism: Nitrospira sp. (assembly GCA_025936075.1). Classification (GTDB taxonomy): domain Bacteria; phylum Nitrospirota; class Nitrospiria; order Nitrospirales; family Nitrospiraceae; genus Nitrospira_D. Next base: position 6,598 of record JAICUC010000204.1, read on the forward strand.
TTGAGCAAGGTGCCGTTGGCCACCGTGATGACGCCGGTGCTACCGTCGATCGCAAACCGGCCCCCGGCGTTATCCGTCAAGCTGTAGGTCTTCGTATCCCCCACATCGGGATCGGTCCCGCTCACCGTGCCG